>JAISIV010000074.1 GCA_031261865.1 Lactobacillaceae bacterium
TTCGCCTATAACTGGTGGGTAGGAGAGATTAAATAATATGAATAATGAACTAGAAACAATTATCAAGGCTGCTGATTCTAAGAGAGCAGCAAATATCCAAGTATTGGACATCAGGGAACTTTCAATCATTTCCGACTATTTCATCATCATGTCAGGTGAAACCCAACGACAAGTCCAAGCAATCGCCAATGAAATTTTAGATAAAGCTAAGGAAAATAATTTCCCAATTTCACGCGTGGAAGGCTTATCTGAAGCTAACTGGGTCGTGCTCGATTTGGGTGACTATATCGTCCACGTCTTCGACGAAGATAGTTATGAATTTTATGAGCTATATCGCTTATGGAATACCGCAAAACCAGTCGATGTCTCTGAATACATCGTTGAAGACTAATGGAAAATTATTCAACTTTCGCACAATTGTATGACCAACTTTTTGATTCGTCGCTGTATTTACAGTGGCGGTCTTTTGTATTGCCCAATTCAAGACCGGGTAAATTATTAGATATTGGTGGCGGCAACGGACAACTAGGAGTTATGTTGGCTGCAGATGGATACGATGTGACAATTTTAGATTTATCTTTAGAGATGCTTCAAATTGCTCAAACACGAGCGGAAAATGCCCATCGGCAAATTGATTTAGTAAACGATAATATGCTTACATTTGAGCTAGATGAAGTGTTCAGCACAATTACCTCATTCACGGATTCCATCAACTATTTATCTAGCCAAGAACAACTTCTACAAACGTTCAAAAACGTTTATGCTCATCTTGATGATGACGGCGTATTTTTGTTTGATTTAATAACTCCCCATATGGCTAACGTTACTTATGACAACTATATGTATAACGACGATAGTAATGAGGATGCTATCTTTATGTGGACTAGTTATCCTGGAGACGAACCTGATTCAGTTGACCACGATCTAAAGTTTTTCATTTACGATGACAAAATTGATGGTTATAAAATTGTCCGAGAGATTCATCATGAACAGACTTACCCAAGCCAAACCGTCGTTGATTTGTTAAAAGAAGCTGGATTTACAAGTATTGAAATTTCGGCTGACTATGGAGAATCGAAAGTCGAAGAAGACACTGATCGTGTTTTCTATAAGGTGCAGAAATGAAAGCCGTTGGATTAATTACTGAATACAATCCATTCCATAATGGTCATATCTACCATATCCAAAAAGCTAAAGTTGAAACTGGTGCCGATGTTGTCGTGGCTGTCATGTCAGGGAATTTTGTCCAAAGAGGAATCCCTGCCGTTGCCGACAAATGGACTAGAGCAAAGTACGCCTTAGAAAATGGGGTAGACATTGTTATTGAATTACCCATTTACTTCGCGCTGCAACCGGCACATATTTTCGCCAATGGTGCTGTTAAGCTGCTTAATGATATGGGAGTTTCTCAAATCGTCTTTGGTGCCGAAAACCCTGAAACGGATTTCTTCAATCTAGTTGAAAATGCACCCGAAGAAGATGGAGATTCGAACTTCGACGAAAAAAACCAAACTTTTGCTTCTAGTTTCGCTCAGTCTCTAGAAGAGGCAACTGGTTTTAAGTTAGAGGGCGCAAATGATATTCTAGCTTTCAGTTACGCCAAAGCGATCGTCGATTTAGGTTTGAAAGACAAAATAGATTTGATTCCAATTAAACGCCAGTCGGCCGAATATCACGACTTGGAATTAGAAAAAGACACAAAGATTGCGTCAGCTACTGCTATTAGAAAAGCGATTGATGAAGGTACCGATGTGTCGCCATTCACCCCGATGACTGAAATTTCGAACAGAAATTATGAAGAAAAAATGTTCGAATTACTGTATTACCGGATTGCCACTGACGGCGTTAAACAGTTGAAACAGGTCTATCAAATGAATGAAGGTTTAGAATACAGGATTAAAGACGTCGTTGATAATGGTGTAAAAAGTTATCAAGAACTTGTTGAAAACGTGAAATCAAAACGTTTCACGACTGCTCGTATTCACCGGATTCTTACTTATACCTTGTTGAACATAAAAGTCGACCAAATGCAAGCAGCAATTAAAGAACCGTATTTAAGACTCTTGGGATTTACAAAAAACGGACAACTTTACCTAAATGAAATTAAAAAACAAATCGATTTACCATTCATCACACACGTCGATTTAAAAACAGCTAGCAAAACTTTGAGACTGGATTACAAAGCCGGCCAAGTTTATAACCAAATTATGGGACATTCAGAACCTCAAGATGTAGGGCGAATCCCGTTGAATTTATCGGAGGACAAATGAAATTTTCAGTTCCACAACTTCAAAAATATAAAAAAGAACCATTACTAATTGATGAAACTATCGATATTAAAGAAATGGCGATCAGCCGTTTCCCGGAAAGATTGGTTGATTTGTCACCACTACACGTGGTCGGACAAATCGCTTATAAACCTAATGATCGAATCAAACTTGATTTGAACGTTACTGGAACGGCCGTTGTAGAAACTTCAATCAACTTGGAACGAGTAGAAGTGCCTCTAGATATTGTTATCGACGAACTGTACGTTCAGGATGAAGTGTCTTTGAATATGTTCCCACTGACAGATCAGGTTTTCTTGGTTGAAAACAATCAGTTAATTATTGATGAAATTGTTTTAGAAGATGTGATTGTAGAATTACCAATTGCCTTAGAAGATGCTCAAGATGTTGACACTTCTGGTGA
>JAISIV010000005.1 GCA_031261865.1 Lactobacillaceae bacterium
GTTGAATATCGAGAAGAAGAGCGGCACACTAACTATTTTTGAAACCAAATTATAAACGGTCGGTTCATTAGTTTGAGCCCAGGTAGGATCAAAATTCTTTTGAATAATTAACGAGAAGATAAATACCAAAACATTTAACATTAAAAAATATATGTTCGAAAATTGGCTATTTTTAACTTTCAATACGTATCCAATAAGAAAGAAAATCGCCCATCTGAAAACAAAAATAAGCGGCTCAGGAATCGGCAAGATGGCAGCCAAACTCACCGCGATAATAGCTAGGGCAAAACTGAAACCTGCCGAGATTCTCAAAAGTGATAGAAAATCAAACAGTAGAAAAATCAAGAACAATGCGTAAAGATACCAAAGATAAGTAATCGGTTTAATAAAGATAAACAAGAGACTGTTCCATGAAATTAAATTATTGATTCCCGATGAAGACAAATGTTGTAACAAAACAAATAGGACCGAAAAAATAAGATATGGAATTAGAAGACTAATCGCACGTTTTTTGATTTGTCGAAAAAAATCTTTGACATTAGTTACCGGGCGGTACAAATAACCCGATAAAGCAAAAAAGACCGGCATGATAAAAGTGAAAATCACCATATTCAGAAGCGTTAAAGAAAACGTGAGGTCTCCTACGAGGTTACCTTCAATCAATCCTTTTAAAACGTGCGCGATGACTACGAAAAGTATCGTGATTCCCTTTCCGTAATCAATCCATATAAGTCTTTGTTTTTCGGCTGCCAATTATTTACCCTCTTTTCAACAGGGATAATTATATCTAATTGGCTAAACTCTCCTGTACGCGGCAATCACAAAGGAAACACAGACTCCAACAAATACGGTTCCTACCAGGGCGAGATATGTCTCTTTGATTTGGGTCTTTTGCTGAGATTTTGTCGGTTCTAGGCTTGCGTAATTTACCGGAGTAGTTGGCGTTATCTGTTGATCGTTTAAAAGCATTTGTTCGCTAATTAATGCAGTATCGACTACTGGAGGGTTAACCTCACTACTGCTCTCTTTTTGTTCTTGGTTGGTTGTTTCATTTACTTCTTGACCCTCTTTAGTAGAATCTTGAATGGACTTTTTTTCGGAATCGTCATCGGTAGTTTCCACTTGTGGTTGACTTTGGATTTCATATTTTGGATTATCAATAATAATTCCGCGCGCCGCTAAAGTTTCTTTAAGCGCATAGTAGTCATGTTGTCGTTGGACGAATCCTCCGGCACTATTACAAGAACTTGTTTTCATAATTGAAACGCCACTGTCGGAATCATCATGATGCAACCCTAATGTATGACCGATTTCGTGAATTGCTGAATCCTGAATAGTTACGTTTGTCCCAATATGGGCGGTCGGGTAAATTTCGACCTTGCCTTGGTAGCCATTATAAGTCCAACCATATGCATAGGTCATAGCAAGCGTCCCCTGCCCATATGGAAATCCATCCACGTTCAAATAATTAACTGTCGCTTGACTCGGATTATCGACAACTGAAACTACAGTTCTACCAGCTATATCGTTCCAATAATTAGCTGCAGTGATAACAATTTGTCGATCGTGAGTTGGGTAAATAGTAACTGCTCCACTAGTATTCAAACATGAATAATTCCAAATGGCAGCACTGGCATTAAAACCAATCTGTGTGGTGGCTAAAAATAAAGTGACTAACAAAGTAAAAAGTTTCCGTCTCATACAAACCAGATTATTAACAAGGTTTGGTGGACAAATAAAAAAACCAAGAACTAACTTGGTTTTATTTTAGATATTTTAAAGTTATCAACTTATTTTCACCTAACTTTTGAACATCGGTAATCTTAAATTCACTTCCGTGATTTAAGAGGTATTCTTTTTCAATTTTCCAATCACTAATATTCCCAATGTAGGCACCTGTGTTCTTACCTTTAGGAATCTCAATTTGAAGAATAACACCGGTAGCATATTTCTTTGCAATCGCCATATCGAAAGAAGTACTCATATAACCCTTATCTTGATACTTCGCACCAACTTTAATCTTCTTGCCATTAAGTAAACCAGCCTTAAAACCGTCTGTTGAAAGTCCACGATACAAAGTGGTTTTAACTGGATTTTTATAACTACTCATCGCTTTATCGATATTCTTAATATTAGCCAAAGTCTTTTTAGAAGCCTTTTTTGTCAGACCGCGTAGATAATTATTCATTTCCTCGTAATTTCTACTGTAGACATTAATTGATGCATATTGTTTTTTGTTTAATTTAGAAGCCCATTTTTTGCTTGCCTTATTAAAAGCTGGTTCATCGGGTGACATTTCGTTGTCAGGCTGTTTGTGATGTAGGATATCCCCTTCTTGGCTCAATCCCTCGTCATTCAAAACATAAGTATATTTATCTTTTTTATTTGGTAATTTGTCAGACTTTATGACATACCCACCAAAATCTGCATATGGTCCGGAAAGCTCAACAACGGCTCCTGGATTTAAATAAACAACTTTCACAAGATTTAAATCTTGCATGCTCTTTCCAATTTTAATTTTCTGAACAGCAATCGGATCGCCTTGCAAAGTCAACTTCTTATCATTAACAATTTCATTGGAACTAGAATTCTGGCTTGAAGTTGTAGTAGTTGAATCCTGTGCGAAAACTGAAACTGTCGCAACTGGAGTAGCAGTCAACAACGCTAGTCCAGCGATTAATGTTTTATTGATAGTCTTAATATTCATCTTTTCTCCTTCGAACAAAAATATATTCGCACACCTTCTTCTAAGAAAAAATAGATTTTCCAAAATCGGTTTGTTTTATTCCAAAATCGGTAAAAAAATAAGCAGTTCATAATTGAACTACTTATTAGGTAAATATTTTTTGATAAAACTATCAATATTATCCGAATTCAAAATATCATCTAGTCTTTCGTTAATCTCTTCATCGGACCATTCCCACCATGCTATTTGTTCTAATTGGCGGACAATTTTGTCTTTGTAACGGTGGCGGATAACTCCTGCTGGATTTCCACCTACGATAGTGTAAGCCGGAATTGAATCAGTTATAACTGACCCTGGTTGAATAATTACTCCATCGCTAATTGTCACACCACCTAAAATAATCGTATTTGCACCGATGATGACATCATTTCCAATTTTGGTCGTCCCAAGAAAAGTGAAATCTGCTGCCTCGTTTTCAACGCTGGGAACAAAAAATTTAAAATCAGTGTCGATATTAATAGTTCTAAATGGAAAAGTGGTTAGCCCTCTATCATTTCTTTGGCTGACATAGACAGAAACGTTTTCTTCTATTTGGACGAAAGCCCCAATTTCTATTAAATCAGGCCTTGCCCACCAATCTCCATTGATAGCATGTAAGTCACCGTAACCATGTTTACCGACTGTTTGATTGCCTAGTTTTTCCGCCAACAATGAAGTCTCATGAGGAACAAAGTCTTCAGGTTGCGAAATCAACTCGTGTTTAACACCATCGACATCTGTCCCTAGCCAAGTAAACGTGTTTTCGTTTATCAATTGAAAAACATGTCTTGAATTGCCCATTGCATCATAGATAACTAAATCAAGCTCATTGGAGATTTTCCACGAAGCTTCGTTATTATTATGCGAACCGGAGATAGTGCCATCTGGCCAAAAACGGACTTTATTGGAAAGAATTGGTCCTTCAAATCGCTGAAAAATAAAATATCTTTCGAGTAAAAGTTGTCTGATTCTAGTGGGATTCATTAGTCAAAAGTTTTACGCCCTTTAGCGAACACAGTACCGACTCCAGCTAGGCCAAGAACTGCAGTAGCTCCAATCCCCAGCAAAGCCATTTGTTCGTTATTATTTGGTTTTTCGTCGGTTTCGGCTTTTGGCAAAATCGTTTTTTCAACATCAAAAGATTGACTGTCTACTTCTAATTTCGCTTCACTTCTGCTCTCTGATTGAGATTCGGACTTTGATTCAGATTTGGATTCTGATTCAGAAGTTGAGATTGCTTCCGATGAAAGAGTTTGTGAATTACCGTAATTTATATTTCCTGCCGGATTATACGTGTAACCAGGCGTATAAGTTGGATTATTTTGAGAAGTTTGTCCACCACTTTGAGTAGAATCTTGTTGTGCTTCGGATTGAGAATTATAAACCGAAGTTAACGTAGATTGCTGTTCTGATGTATTTTGCGAAGTGACTTGAGAATTTGTAGTGCTCGTACTTTGAGAAGCCGTGCCTGAATTAGAAATCGAATTGACGTGAGAAGCGTAAGCAGAATAGTAGTTTGAAGTGTACTGACTATTAGCATTAGATTGAATTAAAGACAGCGAATTAGATTGACTTCTAGATTGAGAGTAAAAACCACTGGTTAATCCTGACAAAGTGTAAGAAGTTTGATCAGAAGTAATTAATCTTGTGGCAGAATTTGAAGTCGAAATAATTCCGGAATTATTAGAATTAATATCGCTTGCTAAATGAGAATTTGATTGACGAATTCCAGATACTAACGATGCTTCATTACTTGCAGCGGATGCAGCCTGAGAAGCTAAACTAGTCTCTGAATTAGAAATGGCACTATTCACGTTCGAGAAATTATTACTAGTTTGAGAAAGCAAATTAGAAGCTTGCGAATTATTGGAAGCGACAATTGAGAAATCAGACTTGGCGTTTGATTGGTAATTCGAGGCTCTGGATAATTGTGACTTCAATTGGGAAACCAAAAATGAATTTGAAGCAGAGGCAACAGAGTTTGCTTGTGAAGTCAATTTGGATTCGTTTTCACTCATCGCTGAAACCTTTGATGAAGCTAGTGTTGCTTCAGAAACGATTCTGGAATTTTCAAGAGAGGCCAAACTATAGGCCGCTGAGGCTTCCGATGATGCTGTGCTCTGGGCTTTAGATTCGTCTGATGACAAGCTAACCGGTGATAGCGATGCCGACTCTTCAGTAGTCGTTTCAGCCACTACCGGTGCGGTATCAGCTAAAGAAACCTGGACGTTCACTACATAACCATATTTGTTGGCAACAGCTCTCAAATAATCAAGTTGATCTGCATATTCGTTAAATTCATCTTCACTGAGAACGATGTTGATTTGACCATTGGAAACTTCATAATCAAAATCGACTTGAACTTCTTCTCTGATATCAGGTTGAGCTACTTCAATAACTGTTAATGTATCGGCTTGTGGACCGTTCGAAAAACTATCAGCTAAATTGTCTTCTTCGGGAGCTTGAGATTCAGCAGGTTGTGTTGAAGAGACATCTGAAATGGACTCAGTCTGAACTTGGGAGTTTGGAACAAATTCACTTTCAACTTCTTGACTGACCAAGGAGGTAACTGAATTTAGGATGACATTCGAAAAAGTTTTGTCGTCATTATTGGCGACAAAATTATCATCCGGAACTGCGGAATCCGGAACAACATTGATTGAGCTATCTTGAGATGTTGAATCTAAAATCTGCGAATCACTAGATGCTAATTCTGAGTTTTGACTAACATCGGGATTTTCAGAAACAGTTGCAACTTGCTCGTATGTAGATAAGTTAGTCGAAACAACCTCACTACTGAATTGTGGCGAAACATTTTCTTGATTGGTGCTTACCGTTTCAGCAGCTTGAGCCTGCTGGTTAAAGGTTGCAAAACCAATCCCGGCAGCCGCAGCAGTTACCCATATTTTTCCTTGTTTAATCGATTTTTTTCTCATGAATCTGAAATACTCCAAAATTAGAACTAATAAAATAATACCGCTATTTTTTCACTCATTTAACGATGTCAAGTATCTTAAGTATTATTTAATAAAAATACATTTTACTTCATAAAAAAAACCAACCTTTTAATAAAAGTTGGTTGATCTTTTATTTCATAGTTGGGAATAATACGACATCCCTGATTGTTGAACTATCAGTCAACAACATAACTAGACGATCGATTCCAATTCCCAATCCACCAGTAGGTGGCATGCCATGTTCTAAAGCTTCGATAAAATCTTCATCGATGCTTTCGGCTTCATCATTACCATTAGCACGCTCAGCAGCTTGAGCTTCAAAACGTTCTCTTTGATCAATCGGATCATTCAATTCCGTAAACGCATTAGCATACTCGCCACCAGCAATAAATAATTCAAAACGATCAGTCACTCGAGGATCGTCATCGTTCTTCTTGGCTAAAGGCGAAACTTCAACTGGATATCCATAAACAAATGTTGGTTGGACAATTGTCGACTCGACTTTATCATCGAAGAACTCATAGGCAATGTGTCCGACACCCCAATATTCTTCGTAGTGAATGCCATTATCATCGGCTAATTTGCGCGCTTCTTCTAAATCCATTGCCGGCCAGAAGTCTACCCCAGTCACTTCTTTGATCAAGTCAAACATGTGTCGACGAGCAAACGGTTTTCCTAAATCAATATCTAGGCCTTGGTAATTCACCGTGAGATCGTCAGATACTACCGCGGCGGCCGCTTTAAAAATGCCTTCAGTTTCGTCCATCACATCAGTAAAATCCATGTATGCGGCATAAGATTCTAATGTTGTAAATTCCGGATTATGCTTAGGATCCATTCCTTCATTTCTGAAGATTCGGCCAATTTCATAAACGCGTTCCATGCCACCGACGATTAATCGTTTTAGATACAATTCGGTAGCAATTCGCATATACATATCAATGTCTAGTGCGTTGTGATGGGTGATAAAAGGTCTTGCAGCAGCCCCACCAGCTTGTGTTTGTAGAATAGGAGTTTCTACTTCCAAAAAGTGATTTTGATCCATGTAATTGCGGATTGCAGAGACAATTTTAGAACGCTTAACGAACTTGTCAAAAGAGTCATCGTTTGCAATTAAGTCAAGATAACGTTTACGATAACGAGTATCGATGTCAGTCAAACCGTGATACTTATCTGGAAGTGGACGAAGAGCTTTAGAAAGCCATGTGATTTGAGAGACCAAAATCGTAGTTTCGCCAGCCTCGGTTTTCATAACCTTTCCAGAAAAACCTAAGAAGTCCCCTAAATCGGCTCGTTTAATCAAAGCGTAGTTGTCACCGAGATCATCGCGCTTTGCATAAACTTGAATATTTCCGGAAACATCACGGATGTCAGCGAAAATAATCTTACCTGCCCCGCGTTTGCCGACGATTCGACCAGCAATCGTAACCCTATTATCTTGACTCTCTAATTCTTCAACAGAAAAATTATCAAATTTTCCGTGAATGTCCTTAGCTAGGTCAGTTCTTTCAAAGCGTTTTCCAAATGGATCTAAACCAAGATCATCACGAATCGCCTCCATTTTTTGGCGGCGGACACGCATTTGGTCGTTCATTTCATTAACATTTTCATCTGCCATATTTTTTACCTTTTATTTTTAATAATTTCTCTTAACTCATCAGCGCTAAACCAATATTTGGAATTTGTAAAACGCGTATTTACTTCAGCACCGTCATCTTCATCTATCATTTGTTGTAATTCATCAACAGGCAAACTAGACAATGCTAAGGCGTAATATTCTTTTGGAAGTTCCTCTGACAATTTGACCGGTAAATTTTCAACAATGTTTACTTTATCTTGGCCACCAAAAATATTGTAAAGAATTACTTCTGGACTCAGACCTTCAGCTAGTTGTGCGTACAAAGGTGTGAAGTTTCCAATCTTTTTTTCGATGTTTTCTACAGCTTCCATCGAAGTTCCAGGAAGTGTCTGAATTAGAAAGCCACCTGCTCTTTCAACCGAACCGTCTTCGTTTGCATAAACAGAGACACCTAACAAACTTGGAATTTGCTCAGACTGAGCTAAATAATAAGTAAGGTCATCCCCAATTTCACCGCTGATTAGTTGAACTTGGCCAACAAATGGTTTAGAGTATGGGGCCATTTTCGTAATCTTCACGAAACCATTAGTTCCAACTGTTTGTCCAACGGATTCGTTGATAAAATCTGGTCTCGGATTACTGAGATATCCTCTAACCTCACCTTTAGTGTCCGCTTCAACAACAATATTGCCTACCGGTCCACCGCCGTTAATGAACACTTGCATTTGTTCTTCACCTTTTAATACCGATGAGGAAGCAAGTAAAGACCCGATCAAAGCGCGGCCCAGAATAACACTACCGACCTGATTCGTATTGTGTATCTCAGCAGCCTGTTTTACTAACTCAGTAGCATCAATTAAATATGCACGAAAATCACCATTTTCAGTGACAGATTTAGCCAAATAATCCATAAGAAATATTATAACTAGAAAAAATCCACAGTCCTATGACTGTGGATGAATACTCTATTTATTTTCTACCAAGATACTTCCACAATCTAACCAAAAACATAATAACGATGACTGATATTGCCACCAATATTCCAAGAAAGATATAAACGGTCATAGTTTACCTCGCAGCTTTTTTGTTTTCAATGAGTTTCGGTTCATTGGACTAAAAGCATATCACGAAGTTTCCCTTGAAAACAAAAAAAACATCAACCACAAGATTGATGTTTTTAAAATTATTCAGAATCAGTTTTCTTAGTAGTTTTACGTTTAGCTGGTGCCTTTTTCTTTGGTGCATCGGCCTTAGCTGACTTAGTCAATGATTCTTTTAAATCTTCGACGTCTTCTTTTTTGTTGATGGCATCACGTTTCTTCAAAGCCTCTTTAGCTTCCTCGTAACTTAGTGGTTTAGCTTCAGATTTTTCAACTTCAACGTTTTTAGGCATCTTGCCTGTCTCGAACAATGACTTAATTTCTGCTTCATCGAGAGTTTCGTATTTCAACAACGCTTTAGCAATTGCCTCATGTTGTTTCTTATATTTCTTGATGATAGAAACAGCTTGTTCGTATGCTTCACTTGTTAAACTACGAACTTCTTCATCGATTAACTCCGCAGTCTTTTGAGAATAAGGCTGACTTTGATGGGAATCGCCAGTAAATACTGAAGCATTTCCTTCAAGTTGAACCATACCTAACTTTTCGGACATTCCATATTGAGTAACCATGCTGCGAGCAATATCTGTAGCTTGTTGGAAATCGTTTGAAGCGCCTGATGAAGCTTGCTTATTGATAAGCATTTCAGCAGCCCGTCCACCCATCAAACCAGTGATTTCGTCTTTAGCATCTTTTTCATTCAATAAGAAGCGTTCATCTTTAGGCATCATCAAGGCGTATCCGCCAGCTCGTCCGCGAGGGACAATTGTCACCTTACGGACAACTTGGGCATCATCTAAGACCATACCGATAATTGCATGACCAGCTTCGTGGTAAGCAACTGTTTCGCGTTCTTTTTCAGTGGTCTTCTTGTCGCGCTTTGCTGGACCCGCAATTACTCTGTCTTCAGCTTCATCAATGTCAGCAGCTGTAATTTCTTTTTCGTCATTACGTGCAGCCATTAATGCGGCTTCGTTCAAGAGGTTTTCCAAATCTGCTCCAACAAAACCAGGGGTTTGTTGAGCTATAACAGCCAGATCAACATCTTTAGCCAATGGCTTACCTTTAGCGTGAACATTAAGGATTGCTTCACGACCTTTAACATCAGGGGCTCCAACCATAATCTTTCGATCAAAACGTCCTGAACGCAACAAAGCTGGATCTAGAACATCAGAACGGTTAGTAGAAGCTAGAACAATAACACCCTCAGAACCAGAGAAACCATCCATTTCAATAAGGATTTGGTTCAACGTTTGTTCTCGTTCGTCATTTCCACCACCCATACCGGTTCCGCGACGACGACCAACTGCGTCAATTTCCTCAATGAAAATAATTGATGGAGCAGTCTTCTTAGCATTGTCGAACAAATCTCGAACACGGCTAGCTCCAACTCCGACAAACATTTCAACGAAATCTGAACCAGACATCGAATAGAATGGCACATCGGCTTCTCCTGCTACGGCCTTAGCGAGTAATGTTTTACCAGTTCCTGGAGGGCCTTCCAATAAAGCACCCTTCGGTATGCGAGCACCTAACTTGGTGTACTTCTTAGGATCTTTTAAGAATTCAACGATTTCAACAAGTTCTTGTTTTTCTTCTTCAGCACCAGCGACGTCGGAAAAACGGACCTTGTTTGTTTTGGAATCAGCAGCCTTTGCTTTAGAACGGCCGAAGTTCATTGGATTAGAACCACTTTGTCCACCAGCACCGCCTTGACGGAGTAAGAACCAGAAGAAAGCGAACATCAAAATCAGCGGAAGAAAGCTAGTAATGAAACTTCCCCAGAAATTCGAAGGAGCGGCCAAAGTATTTATGGTTACTTTTTTATCCTGTGCAGCTTCTTTTAATTCTTTAACCGTTGTTTCAGCTGGTAATAAGTTAGCAGTGAACTTTTTTGTAGTGGTCTTCATTCCGGTGATTAAGAATGAAGTGCTCTGCTTAACTTCTTGTGCTTTTTTAAATTCACCAGTAACAGTGTAGACGCCATCACCTGGCTGAATTTGTAAGTTTTTAACCTTGCCGGAATTAATTTGCTTTAACAATTGAGTGTTGTTAAGTGTCTTAACGTTGTCACTTCCACGACCAAAAATCATGAATAGAACAAGAAAAGCAAGAATTACGCCAAGAGTAGAACGAATTGCGCTTCGGGCGAAATTGTTGTTGTTTTTATTATTGTTATTTTTCATTTATATAACCTCTGGATTAATGACTCCGACAAACGGAATATTACGCCATATTTCTTTGTAATCGAGTCCATAACCAACGACAAACTCATCCTCAATTTCAAAGCCCGCGAATTCCACTTCAACATCTGCTTTACGAACGGCCTTTTTATCGAGCATCGTAATTACCCGAGCTGACTTTGCACCCATCTCACTAACAAATAAGCGCTTTAGAAAAGCCAAACTTAAACCAGTATCAACAATGTCTTCAATAATCAGGACATCTCGATTTTTGATATCAACTGTTAACGGTGTGACAAGTTTAATTTCGCCAGTTGAAGCGGTTCCTCCGTGATAACTAGACACGTTAATAAAATCTTGTTCAACATCGCTTTTAATGTGGCGCATAACATCGCCAGCCCACATAACAGCACCTTTAAGAACAATAACCATCACGGGTACTTGGTCAGAATTTTGGTACTCAGCATCAATTTGTTTTCCGATGCGTTGTGCTGCTTCATCGATTTGTTCATGTGTGAATAAAACTTTTGAAAAGCGGGGGTCTAATGAGGTATTTTCGGTAGTCATTTCTATATATATTAACACCTAGTTATTTTTTAAGTCTATGCTTCCATTATTTTTCACTAATGTTTTTTTATCGGACAAATTTAAAGACCCATGCGGTTTTTTTGGATTTTCCAACAGATGCGAAAAGTCTTGTAATTGAGATTCTTTAATCGGCAAATCTGGCGCTGTTTCAGTAAGCCAAATACGGAGCATTTCTGGTAATTGATTATTTTCCAAATCTGATAACCAACCACCAAAGTTAGCGATATTTTCGACTGCGTTTTCATTAATACTGGTCAGCTCGGGTAGCACTTGATTACGTATTAAATTTCTTGCAGTATATTCTGGGTCAAAATTCGTGTAATCGTCGTACCAATTCAAATTATTTTCTTTGGCATATTCTAGAATTTCATTTTTAGAAACCGTCAGCAGTGGCCGGACAATAGTTAAATGACCCATATCTCTTGTAAAGCTCATTCCTTTAAATTGGCGCCAATCGCCGCCTCTGGCTAGCTTTAGAAGAATAGTTTCAGCTTGATCATTTGCGTGATGTGCTAGAACGATTTTTTTAGTCTGATATTTTTCCGCAACCTTCTTGTAAAAGTCATAACGGAAAACTCTTGCTGCGTTCTCAATTCCATTTTCGGAAACTTTAGACCAATCAGTGGTTTCTAAAACTAGATTGTTATGTAACGCAAAATCTTTAACAACTTGAGTTTCGTTATTGGAATCCTCTCGAAGATGAAAATCTACGTGAGCTAACACTATATGTTGTTTCGGATTTTCAAAATAGCGAACCAATAGGTTCGCTAAAGTAATTGAGTCAACACCACCACTTATTCCGAGAATGACCTGGTCATTCCCTTCAAACAAATGATGTTTTTGAACATTTAATTGAAACGTTCGATATAAATCTGGCATTATTTCGTGGTTGGAATATTGAATAGCACTTCGCCGTCCTTAGTGTAACGGTATTTGTCTCTAAGGACTGATTCGAGATATTCCGGATTTTTCAAATTTTTATTTTGTAGATTCAACTCTGCGTTATTCTTTTTGACTTTTTTATAAGTTGTTTTAGCATCATTGATCTGATTTTGGACACTTCTGATTTCTAAAGAAATTTTAACTACGCTAACAGTAAATCCAGCAAGCATCGCTACAATAACGACCCTGACAGCTGTTCGAATTGCTTTTTGGATCTTAGAAACCTTACTTACACGTTTTTTATTTCTTGGATTATTCTGACGAATTTCTCTTTGAATCTCAGGATTCAAAACATTCGCCGAAACCGGACGCATGTAAGGTGCATTATTAGGAAATTGTTCTTGTGGATTCGCAGCCATTTTCTTTTGACTTTATTAGAGTAAAAGCATCCGGATGCATATTCAAATGGTTTAAGGTAATCCTAATCTTTTCTTAAAACTAAGTCACACTTTGTGGTTAAAAATTTCTAAATTCATCCACATTGATTTCTCCGGTTGCCTTGCGCTCACGCTTGGTTTCGCTGACGATTTCGTACATGTCTAACGCGTCTTCTTTTTTAACAATTTCAGGAACGCTTAGGACTTTTACTTCAACTATTTTGCCACCATAGGTAAGTTCTAAAACATCCCCTGAACCCACGTTTGTAGCGGATTTAGCTACCTTACCGTTAACCAAAACTCTTCCGGCGTCAGCAAATTCTTTAGCTAATGTTCTCCGTTTTACCAATCTGGAGTTTTTTAAATATTTATCTAATCTCATTTGAATTTTAATTCCTCATTTACGGCCTTTAAATATTTAGTAATTTCTTGAATACTTGTGGCCACATCATCGTTTGAAATTGCGGTAATGACGAATTGATCATTCGTCGCATTAACTTTTGCCTTGTATTTTAGGTGATCTAGTAATTCAAACACTTTTTCTCCCGTCAACACGCCCGTAACTACACGATCGAACGTAATGCGGTATTCTTTGTTGGTTTGCCTAATATTGACAACATTAGAGGCATCGGCAATATTTTTCAGTTCCATCAAAGTAAATAGATTTGTGACCTCAACTGGATACTCTCCAAAACGATCAACTAAATCATTTTTTGCTTCTGTAGTCTGCTCATCAGTTTTGGATTGACGAATACGTTGATACATTTCCATTTTTTGCCCAGAATCTGGAATATATGAATCAGGAATAAAGGCTTGAATGGAAATAACTAATTCGGCATTTGTTTTTGGACGCATCTTCTGCTTATTTTGTTTAGCGTTGACAGCGTCACTTAACATCTCTTGGAATAATTCATATCCAACTGAATTAATAAATCCGTGTTGCTGTTTACCTAATAAATCACCCGCGCCACGAATCGATAAATCGCGCATTGCCAATTTAAAACCAGAACCTAATTCAGTGAAATCCCGGATAGCTTCGAGGCGTTTTTGTGCGTCCTCGTTGGGTTGTTTATCAGCCGGGTAAGTGAAATATGAATACGCTAATCTGTTTGAACGACCAATACGGCCGCGGAGTTGATAAAGAGATGACAAACCAAAATTCTGCGCGTTTTCAACAATTAATGTATTGGCGTTTGGAATGTCAACTCCCGTTTCAATGATGGTTGTCGTAACTAAAACATCATAAACGCCATCTAAGAAATCCATCAAAACATTTTCAACTTGGTTTTCAGCCATTTGTCCATGAATATAACCAACATTAGCTCCAGAAACTAAAGCTTGGATATTAGCTACGGTTGATTCGATATCGATAACTTTGTTGTGGACAAAAAATGTTTGTCCACCACGCGCCATTTCTTTTTCAATTGCATCAACAATAACTGGCCAATTATTTTCCAAAACATAGGTTTGAATTGGGAAACGGTTGGCAGGCGGGGTTTCGAGGACCGATAAATCACGAGCACCGACTAGAGCCATATTTAAAGTTCGAGGAATAGGGGTTGCCGTAAGTGTCAACACATCGACATTATTACGCATCTGTTTAATCCGTTCTTTATGTTTGACTCCGAATCTTTGTTCTTCATCAATAATTAAGAGGCCTAAATCCTTAAATTCAACATCTTTTGAAAGCAGACGGTGAGTCCCGATTACGATGTCGACTTCATGGTTTTTAGCTCTTGTAGCAATTTTTTTATTTTCCGAAGGAGTGTTGAATCGACTCATTACGGCAATTCTAACTTCCGGAAAATCTGCGAACCGGTCAGTAAGAGTTTGAAAATGTTGTTGGGCGAGAATAGTTGTCGGCGCCAGAAAAGCGACTTGTTTATGATCGTTGACTGCTTTAAAAGCCGCCCGCATCGCCACTTCAGTTTTACCAAAGCCGACATCGCCAACCAACAGGCGATCCATTGGCTTTTCTTTTTCCATATCGGCTTTAATTTCCCGAATTGATTGAATCTGATCATCAGTTTCTGCATAGGGAAAATCGTCATCAAAATTTCTCTGAGCATCCCCGTCCGGAGAAAAGGCGAACCCTTTTTCAGCCGCGCGTTGGGCATACAATTCAATTAATTCATCAGCAATATCCTCAATGCTTGCCGAAATCTTCCGTTT
>JAISIV010000025.1 GCA_031261865.1 Lactobacillaceae bacterium
TTGACATTAGATTATTCCTTTTGTGAAATAAGTCAATATCGTGTAGTAATCACTTTGTTGTGATGAGTGAACTTGATTGTGAAAAGGCAGTTTGTTGGACAGTCAATTGGTTGAAAATAGAGGAAAACTTTAATAAAAAAGGACAAATGAATTGTCCTTAAAAATTATTTAGATGCAAGTTCTTTATTAACATCTTCGTGATGGAACCAAGATGATTGTACAAATCCTAGTACATCATTTGATAAGTACAAAAGATAAGTTAAAGCAAGAACTGGGCTTGAACCACCCTGAAAGAAAGTAACGGCCCATAAGAGCAATTGCAAAACTCCGGTAGTTGTCCACAAATAATATTGATCGCTAAAGCGGAGGGTTGCCATAAGAGAGGCAGTAATTCCGACGGCGGCTGAGAAAGAATCAAGTGCTGGACGACCGGATGGAATCCATTGGTTTGATTCAACAACATACAAAATAGCCCAAGAAGCTAAGAAGGTAATAGCGAAAACTGTATACCAGAAAGATGGTGCATGCTTTTCGCCACGTTTAGAAGTTTCAGCAATACGACGAACTTTCTTTTCAACATCATTGGCCCAACCTGGCAAAATCAATACAGGCAAATCGAGCAAAATGATGTAGACAAATTGCAATGCTGATTCTCCAGGATTCTTAGCTTCGAAAGAAGCGATAATCAACAACACGGCAGAAATCAAACCAAGTAAACCGTTAACGGGTTTTGCATTAGTGATTGCAAAAGTTGTGAGCAACCCGATGATTGCACCGAAGTAAGTAATCCAGCCAATTTGACCAGGATTGAAAACTCCAAATTTATTGGTTGCTGCTTGATAGAAAAAAGTTGTAACTGTAATCAAGATAAAACCTATGACGTAAAGCACCCAAGAAGCAGGCATCCAGCCGCTGAATTGTTTGCGATACCAGCTTGGACTAAGCAACATTTTTAAATTACCCCAAATGGCGTGAGCAGTGATTGATTCAGACATTTATGTTCTCCTAAAAATTCAATAAAAAATATATTACCAACTTTAAATCCGGATAATAGATTTTTGATAAATTTTTTAGGAACGGGAAAATGGGACTTCAGGGACTGGTTTTAATTATTTAGTTCGATAAACAAAGAAAAATCCGAACAATTGTCTTAATTTTGAGCCACTTTAAAGGTATTTCAAAATTTCTTTTTCAGTTACTTTCTTTTTGGTTTTTTGGTCGGCTTCAAAGACGATTTTCCCGCCATCGATAATAATCATTCGATTCCCAAATCTAAGAGCATCCTTAATATCGTGAGTAATCATTAAAGTCGTAATCCCTTTTTCAGTCACAACTCTATTAGTTTCTTCCATCAAAATTGAACTAGTTTGCGGATCTAGGGCGGCAGTATGTTCATCTAATAACAACAAATCAGGAACAGTACTGGTTGCCATAACAAAACTTAAAGTCTGGCGCTGTCCTCCTGAAAGATTGGCTGTGTCTGTATCGATCCGCTCTTCTAAACCATTACCAAATTTTTGTAAGGAGTTTTTGTATTCTTCTTTTTTGGTTGTCGACAAATTTCTGGTTTGCAGTTTTCTTTTTTGACCGCGTTTCTCAGCTAATAACAAATTTTCAGCCACCGTCATTCGAGGGGCGGTTCCTAGCTTAGGATCTTGGAAAACTCGCGCTAAATATTTGGTTCTCGATATTGAATTGCTTTTCGTTACATCATCGCCATTAATTTTAATTGAGCCCTCAACGATTTCTTGTTGGCCACTAATGATGTTAAAAAGAGTCGATTTACCAGCGCCATTTGTCCCCAAAATAACTACGAAATCGCCCTTATTAACAGTCAAATTGAAATCTTGCATAATGGTGGTCTGATTATATTGACTAGGATTGACAACAACTGTTGCATTTTTAATTTCTAAAACTGACGTCATTTTTTAATGAGACTCCTCTTTCGAATGTTAGGGAAAATTAACGCGGCAGCTAGTAGGACTGCACTGATTAATTTCATGAGATTGGCATCCAAGCCGATAGATAGGACAATCAAAATCACAATTCTGTAAATAATTGATCCGAGCACGATTGTAATTAATCGTTGTCCTAAAGTTAGTTGATCATTATAGATAACTTCAGCAATCACAATTGAGGCTAGCGCTACAACGATGGTTCCAATACCTTTGTTGACATCAGCATAACCATCACTTTGAGCAATCACTGCCCCACCAGTCGCCACGATTGCATTACTAATAACCAATCCTAAAATCGACATTTTTCTAGTATCGATTCCAATTGATTCGGCCATAATTGGATTGTCGCCTGTGGCAATAAAAGCTTGACCTAGTTGAGTGTTCAAAAACCAAAACATCAACGCAATCAGAACCGTAACAATCAAAATACCGATAAATAAAGCACGGAAGTTTTGCGGAATAAATCTCAACAGATCTGAATTAAAAATTGTCTTGTAACCCAGTAAAGATAAATTTGCTTTATTACCCATGACCAATAAATTAACTGAATACAGACCAGTCATCGTTAGAATCCCAGCTAAAAGTGATGGAATCTTACCGATGGTTGTAAGCATTCCGGTAACCAATCCTGCTATCATGCCGGAAAAGATTGCTATCAAAATCGAAACAACGGGATTAAGCCCGGCATGAATCATTGAAACTGATACGGCGGCCCCAAGCGGATAAGAACCTTCAACAGTCATATCAGTAATGTTCAAAATTCTAAAAGTAATAAATAAACCGATTCCAATTGTCGCCCACAAAAGTCCTTGCGAGGTGGACGAAAGCAGTAAATCAAACATTTTAATAAACCTCCTTGGCTGATTTTTGAATCTTTTCAGGTATCGACAAACCCAACTTTTGAGCTTGTTTTAAGTTGATAACAATATCCCCTGACTTTTGAAAAACAACTGGAATTTGAGAAACCTTTTTACCTTTTAGAATTTGGGCGATTTGTTTTCCGGTTTGGATTCCAAGATTATGTTGGTTAATCGAATCAGCAGCTACCCCACCTTGTTTAACCATCGTGTCGACTGTTGGAAAAACAGGAATATTTTTGCTGTCGGTTGCTGCAATCAAAGTTGGAAAGGCACTAGCAATTGTATTATCGGTACCAACGAAAACGGCTTGAATACTTGAATCGCAGACCATTTGATTAGCGGTTTGGTTAAGGTCATTAGTATTGGTAATTGAAAACATTTTGACTTTGATTCCCACCTTTGTCGCTAGTTCTTGGAACCTTGTCGCCTCCGTATTGGCTGAATCATCGCTTGAAGTATAAATAACACCAACTGTTTTTAAATCAGGAATGATTTCTTGCATTAATTTAATTTGTCCAGCAATTGGGGCTTGGTCACTCACTCCGGTTACATTACCTTCCGGTTCTTTTACGTTTTTAATCAAACCTGAAACTACAGGATTGGTTGAAGCTGAAAAGATAACTGGGCTTTTTGTAATCGTGTTTGCAATTGATATGGCCGCCGGTGTGGCAATCCCAACGCTTACGGCAGGATTACTTTCAGCGAACTTATTGGCAATCGTCTTTAAGTTTGATTGGTCTGCTTGCGCATTTTGAAAATCAATGTTGATATTTTTCTTGTCGACAAATCCTTCTTTTTTTAACTCGTCAATAATACCAGTGTGAATGGCATCGAGTGCTGGGTGAGTGACGAATTGCATAATGGCCACCGTCGGTTTTTGTGTGCTTTGCTTAGCATTTTGATCGTAAAAATATGAGCCTCCTAATGCTAAAAACAAAAGCAAAAAACTAATGTAAACTTTCCTCATTTTTTCTCCTCTATATAAATAAATAAAAAGATGTCCGTATTTACGGGCATCCATCGTTTAATGACAAAATAAAAGCCCGTAAATTAATTACGGGCAGCAACCAAAACGAAACCCGTAAAATTACGAGTTCCACCAGCTTTGAGTTGTTGTATTCTTGAACATCTTGTTTAGTAGTGTAGCACTAATTTATTTTTAGTGAAGGATTGAGTACTTTTTACATAATTGTGGTCTCAAATTTTACAAAACTGTAATTTCGTCGTGTTTAACTTCGTCCCACAAACTTTCCATAAAAATATTTTCAGAATTTTCAGACATTGATCGTTTGTCCAAAATTAACTTTAAATCGGTTGGTGTACTAGCAAGGACGATTGAACTGGCAGCTCTGGTAACTCCGGAATACAAGAGATTTTGATTTAAATGGGGGTACATTTTGTCGATGTAAACAATCACGTTATCAATCGTCAATCCTTGAACTTTATTGACAGTTGCCGCATATCCTAAATCTAAATCCCTCCACAGCGCATGTCTGTCGGGTGCAAACGAAAACGGATTAAAACTTGAAGAAGAAAATTCGTTGACATTAACTCGCAATATTCGACCAAGATCTTGAGAAAAGATTTTGATGAAATGGTCTTGTTCATCTTCGATTGCCGCATCCTCTTTTATTTCGGTATCAACAACAACCGCTCTAGTAGCGCCTCTTAATCTAAACAAACTTTTCGATTGTTTCTCATCAGAATAATCATGCACATTGGCCGTGTCCATAATCATCAAAACATCCCCATCGTGAATAACAACACCACTTGGCAAAGTTAAACCGGTTTTTCGAATTAAGTATTTATTCAAAAGAACTTGTTGCACGCTAATAGATAATGTCCGTCTAACGGCATTTGTCGGCACTAAGATAATACGTTGTAACATCTCAGCACTGGCTTTTTGAGGGTCAAGATTTTTGGTCGACAATTCTGACAAGACTGATTTCATTTCAGCAATTCCCAAATTATCGGTTGTGGCAGCCGACGTATCGATATCGTTAATGGGTCTGTAATAAGAGGCCAATTTTTTTAAGTCGGCATCTAAAATGGCTCTGGAAAAATCGACTATTAAATCACTCTGAGCTCGGTGGATTCTTGAAAGGGGTGTTGACCGTAGTAAGTAATCACTTTCCGCCAGCCAATCAATTAAAGGCCTGGGGTCGTTGTTAATCGCAGGTAATTGTCTTTCATCTCCAATTAACAAAACGGGCGTCTTAGTGTAAGTCGCGAATAAAAAGACATCGGTTAAGGCTCTAGCATCAGCGGCATATGTCTCATCAATAACAATCAGATCATAATGCGGCAAAGATTCGATTAAAGTTTTATCAACTAATTCACCATATTGTGCCAATTGCTGATTAGTCAAACCCAGACGGTAAGTCCAACTGGTAAGAGTGGCTAAGGTAATGTTTGCGGCCTTCCTGTCTTCTTCGAACAAACTATTAGCATCCCCATGGATTTGCAATTTATTAATATCAGTATCTTGATCAATTCGAGATGCTAGAGCATTATCAATAAGCTGATTAATATTTGTCGACGCCACGTGGGTCGGCGCTAAAACTAAAACTTGTGCTTCAGCATTTAATAGATGTTCGATTAGCCTGGAAGTTGTAAAACTCTTACCGGATCCTGCTTGCCCAGTCAGCGTGAAAAAAAGATGTGGGTTTTGATTTAACTTAGTCCAAATATCTCGTTGATCTTGAATTAGTAATTGGTCCTCAGAGGCCGCTTGAAAAGTCTGCTTAATTAAATCACTGAATTCAAAATCACGAGCATGAAATTTATTCAAAAGCATCATTAATCTAATTAACCAATAATCTTGTCGTGGGATAGACAAATCGACCTCGCCGACAAATTCATCTAAGACTTTTTGAGCCTGTTTAACTAGATCACTTTCGGCAGGCGCATTATCTAACAAGACTTGATAGCTATCGTTGCTATAGAGGTTGCCGTGAAACTTGTGTCTTAGATATGCAATATCTTTTTCATTGTCATCAAATAATTTATTCATTCGTAAAGAAAAAAGCCCAACTTAGTTGGACTAATTAACAAAATTTTAACACTGCTATTTAAGTTTCAAAGACATTGCGTTAAGCGCCACTATGACGGTTGAAGCTGACATTAAGACGGCTCCAACCATGGCATTCAATGTGAAACCAACTGGAATTAAGATTCCTGCGGCAAGTGGAATGGCGATCAAGTTATAACCGGCTCCCCACCATAGATTTTCGGTCATCTTGGCATGTGAGCGTTTAGTCAATTTCACCAAATTCAAAACATCTAATAGCGACGACTTAACTAAAATAACATCGGCAGAATTAGCGGCCACATCAGTTCCGGCTCCGATAGCAATTCCTAAATCAGATTGCGCTAAAGCCGGAGCATCATTAACGCCGTCTCCTATCATCATGACTTTGCCTTGTTGTTGGAAGCGTTCTACGATGGCAATTTTATCTTGAGGCTTTAATTCAGAAAAGACATCTGTAATTCCTAATTCCACGGCTACTTTTTCGGCGGCCTTGCTATTATCCCCAGTCACAATCACCGGAGTCATTTTATTAGCTTTCAATTGCTGAATAAAACTAACAGCATTAGGACGAACTGTATCGCCTTGTTGGACAAACCCAATTACTTGGTCATTCTCAATTAAATAAGAAACCGTAAAATCACTTTCAGAAGCTTTTGCAATTTCAGGCGTGATTTGGTTTTCGTCTAAACTAGAAAAATTAACAAGTTGGTATTGTTTCTTGTTGATTGTCCCCATAACGCCGACACCAGCCATATTCATATCGTTGGTGACTTTAGGGATTTTTACGTGTCTGACGTTGGCTTCTTGAATAATTGATTTAGCCAACGGATGGGTGCTGCTCATCTCTAAAGCGGCAGCTAAACCTAGGATTTTATCTTCACTTACCTTACTTAAAGAAACAACGTTTTTAACTTCAAAAATCCCAGTAGTTAGAGTGCCTGTTTTGTCCATCAAAACATATTTAATTTCGGACATATTTTCAACGGCGTTACGGTCTTGGATTAAAAGTCCGTTACTTGCGGCAATGTTTGTATAGCGAGCAACCACCAAAGGTACGGCTAACCCTAAAGCGTGAGGACAGGCAATGACTAGAACGGCAACAACAATAGGCAAAGCATAATTAACGCCATCTAAACTTGACCAAATAACTAAAGCAATTAATGCGGCTCCAGTGGCGAAATAAAATAACCAACCAGCCACTCGGTCAGCCAACGTTTCAGCATTCGACTTGTGGGCTTGAGCGTTAGTGACTAATTGTTGAACTTGAGATAAGAAACCTTCGTCAACGGTTTTAGTAACTTCCATTTCAAAACTAGAACCGCTGTTTAAGGATCCACCGGTAACTTTGTCACCTTTAATCTTGCTAACAAAACCAGATTCTCCGGTGATTACTGACTCATCAATTTCCGGATTTCCAGAAATAACTATTCCATCGACCGGGATTCTTTCGTCGCCTTTGACCATGATTCGATCGCCAACTTTAAGCGTTGAAATATCAACATCCATAAAATGATTCATCTCTTTATGGAAGATGTGAACTTTTTTCGGCACTAATTCAGCCAATGATGTCACTGCCGAGTCAGCTTTCATCACGGCGTTCATCTCGATGATATGACCGATAAGCATGATGTCGATTAAGGTTGCTAATTCAAAGAAATAATCCATCGTCATCTGCATTGGATGCATCATGCGGACAATCGTTTGATAAACACTATAAAAATAAGCGACCGAAATTCCCATACTAATAAGTGTCATCATAGCGGGCCTTTTGTCTTTAATTTCTTGAACGGCTCCCGTTGAAAATGGCGAACCGCCATAGAAATATAAAACTGAGCCAACTAGAATTAAAAGCCAAGCTTGGAATGGAATGCCTGATAAAGTTACCGGGGTGACAATTCCCATGATTGGGGCTAACAAAATAACTGGAATCGTCAAAATCAAAGAAACAACTAATTTGCGATTCATGTTGCCCATGTGCATCATGTGGCCACCAGCATGATTATGATCCATCCCCATATCGCCACGTGACATATCCATATTCATATCAGACATGTCATGGTGCATATGTTGATGGTCGTGAGCAACCATGTCGTGAACGTGTTCTTCCATCGTATACTCGTGAGAGTTCATTTTCTTCCCACTCTTATGAGCATCCTCATGGTCGTGCATTTCGTGCTTCATTTGAAGGTGCTCGTGCATATTTGAATCGTTATGTTCGTGATTACTATGGTCCATTTTTGAAATAAATACCTCTGTAAATAATCTTAAAACTTATAAAGACGGACGTTCCATCTCAAACTTCCTATATCTCCAAGAGCCAGTCAGATACGGCTTTAATATTAATCCCGTCAATTTCGGAAACTCCGTCAAACTCG
>JAISIV010000029.1 GCA_031261865.1 Lactobacillaceae bacterium
TTGACATTAGATTATTCCTTTTGTGAAATAAGTCAATATCGTGTAGTAATCACTTTGTTGTGATGAGTGAACTTGATTGTGAAAAGGCAGTTTGTTGGACAGTCAATTGGTTGAAAATAAAGGAAAACTGGAATAAAAAAACCTAGTTATCAATAGATTAGATAACTAGGTCTGTAGTTAAATGCTTTTATATCAACGATTAGCGTTGACAAAGGGTAGAAAATCCCTTCATACGATAGGGCGGTTATTCAGTTATAGATTTAGTTATGTAAGAAAAACTTGCGTAAAGCTTTTCCAAGTGGTGATAATTCCTTAGGATATGCAAACACTTGGAACTTGGTTGCAGGTTTAACTCTCGAATTCATAGCCATAATAAATCTCTCTTTTCATCGATTGCTTTCGCAGCGTAATTTAGAATATCAATATAAAATCCGAATGAATTAATTCTTAAGACATCTTAATCTTTGGCTTGACCTTCATATTCTTTTACTTTTTCCACATGTTTTTCCACAGACGGTTGAAAACCGAACAATTGTGGTTAATTACTTGATTATTGTCGAACCACGATTCGTAAGTTTTTGCTGTGATTACAAATAAAAAAATGACCTATCAAAATAGATCATTGAATTATTAATATTTACCGGAGTTTTTAGTACCTTCTAATTCAGTTCCTTTAGCATTGGCTAAATCAGATTCTTCTTTAGTAGGACTTGGATAAACTTCGGTACCTTCAGCATGGATTCTTAATTCCGTAACTGGGTCAAAGAAATAAGAGTTTGAAATTTGGAAAGTCAACTCTATTTCGTCACCCGTTCGCAATACTTCTCTCGTATTGGTAGTAGCGACAAAAGGTTCTCCGTTAACGTGGAAATAGAGCATCGTTTCGGCACCCAATGGTTCTACTAAATCCAACTGAACTTTAATCGTGGCGTTCGGATAAGTCTCTTTTACGATTGGTTCATTGTGTAAGTCTTCGGGACGAATTCCAAAGATAACTTCTTTTCCTTCATATCCTTGATCTTTCAAGAGCTTTGCAAGGTACTTTGGAAGTTCCAATTTCACTTTTCCATCCACAGTTTCGATATGGTCTTTTTTAAAGACAACATTCAAGAAATTCATCGAAGGACTTCCCATGAATCCAGCCGTGAACTTGTTTCCGGGATTGTTGTAGAGTTCAGAAGGAGTTCCGACTTGTTGAATAACACCGTGATCGATTAATACAATTCGATCAGCCATTGTCATAGCTTCAACTTGATCGTGAGTAACGTAAATCATGTTATTACCCAATTGCTTGTGGAGCATTCCGATTTTAGAACGCATCTCCACACGCAACTTTGCATCAAGATTCGAAAGAGGTTCATCCAAAAGCATTACTTTTGCATCACGAACCATAGCTCGACCTAGCGCAACACGTTGGCGTTGACCTCCAGAAAGATTAGCTGGTTTACGGTCGAGATAAGGATCAAGGCCTAAAGTTTCAGCAGCTTCTTTCACGCGGCGGTTAATTTCTTCTTGTGGAACTTTATTCAAACGCAATCCAAAAGCCATGTTTTCAAACACGGTCATATGTGGATACAAGGCATAGTTTTGGAAAACCATTGAGATATCACGATTCTTTGGTTCGACATCGTTCATCACTTTTCCGTCAATTTTGAATTCTCCGCCTGAAATATCTTCCAGGCCAGCAATCATACGAAGGACAGTAGACTTACCAGAACCAGACGGCCCGATAAAGACAACAAATTCCCCGTCATCGATTTCTAGGTTGTAATCCGGGATGGCAGCAATCGTTTGATTTGGATAAACCTTACGAATGTGCTCCAAGCTCATTTTTACCATTTTTTTGCTCCTCGGGGTAACTTAATCCCATTCATCTTAGAGTTTTAATTTTTAAACAGTTGTTGCAGTCCCTTGAATTGAAATTTCAAGAGGTTCACCAGAAACACGGGTAACCTTGGTTCCTGATCCATTGGTTGTGATTTCTAATACACGGTCGCGGAAATTAATTCTAAACGAATACTGCGTCCAATCTTTAGGTAAGAATGGCTTGAACGACAATTGCCCATTGTTAGAAACTCGCATACCTGAGAATCCTTGAACAATTGCTAACCACGATCCCGACATTGATGTGATATGTAGACCGTCATCAGTGTCGTTGTTGTAGTTGTCTAAATCTAGACGAGCTGTGCGAGCATACATTTCAACAGCTTTTTCTTCCATGCCCAAGTCAGCGGCTAGAATCGAGTGAATCGAAGGACTTAATGAAGATTCGTGAACTGTTAGTGGCTCATAGAAGTTAAAGTTATTCTGCTTTTCTTCTTGAGTGTAGTTTTCCATGAAGTAATAAATTCCTTGGAGGACATCAGCTTGTTTGATGTAAGGTGAGCGAAGAATTCGATCCCAGCTCCAATTTTGATTCAAAGGACGAGCACTTTCTGGTAATTCAGAAACAGGGGTTAAATCTTTATCTAAGAAAGTATCGTGTTGAACAAAAATATGTTTTCCATCAACATCAGCTTCTGGAAAGTAGAACTTATCAATAATCTCTTGCCAGCGTGAAGCTTCTTCGGCAGTGACGTTTAATTTGTCCGCATATTCTGATTCAATATCTGGCAATACTTCTAAAGCATATTGGAGTGTCCATTTAGCCATCAAGTTTGTGTACCAGTTGTTATTGACGTTATTTTCATATTCGTTAGGACCGGTAACGCCATGCATCATATACTTATCGTTTCGAGCAGAATAATGAACGCGGTCGGCCCAGAAACGAGCAATTCCAATTAGGACTTCGGAACCTTCTTGATTTACCCAAGAATGGTCGCCGGTATAACGAGTGTAGTTATAAAGCGCATAGGCGATGGTTCCATTACGGTGAATTTCTTCAAAGGTAATTTCCCATTCGTTATGGGATTCAATTCCATCAAAGGTAACCATTGGATAAAGTGCACCAGCAAGATTTTGTTGTTGAGCATTATGATAAGCACCTTTTAGTTGATCATAACGATATTTAAGAAGGTTACGAACAACTTCTGGTTTAGCAACTGATAAATACATTGGCACGATAAATGCTTCCGTATCCCAATAAGTTGCCCCACCATATTTTTCACCAGTGAATCCTTTAGGACCAACATTCAAACGTGAATCATTTCCGTAGTAGGTTGAGAACAATTGGAAAATGTTAAAGCGGATTCCTTGTTGGGCTGTGGCATCTCCTTCAATTTTCACGTCAGCAATTTCCCATCGTTCATTCCAAACCTTAGAATGATTTTCGATAATTTGTTCGGCAGACAATTGACTTACTTGTTCTTGTAATTTCTTATTAGCTTCAAGGATGGCATCGATTCCATCATAATCACGAGAAGTCGTTACAATTACCCGTTTTTCAAAAGTCTTAACGTCAGTACCAACTTCTGCGTTCCAAACTTGGCCAACGGAGAATTCCGAATTAAGTAGTTCACCCTGTTCAAAGTCACCCGCGAAACTCTGGCTGGCCAAAACATCAAATTGAGTAACGCCGAAAGGATTCTCAATGGTTTTTGTAGAAACGTATGAAAAATCCCCATTTTCTTTTTGAATGACATCCCAAAACTTTTCATCATAGTTGGAATCTTCATTCGTAACATCTGCATCAACATATGAAACAATTGAAACTTTATGAGTTTGTCCATCACTTGATACTACGTCCCATTTAAAATAGGCAAGTTCTTTTATATCAGATGAAATCAAGCGAGTGACTTTAAAAGTTACACCTGAAACAGTGAATGTTCTAGTAAGGATTCCATTTTGCATATCCAAACTTACTTCATAGTTTGTAGGTTTAACTTGATTTAAATCTACCTCAGTACTGTCTACAAAAATTTGAACTTTTGCGAAGTTTACGGCGTTGATGGCTTTCCCGAAATAGAGAGGGTAACCGTTTTTCCACCAACCAACACGGGTTTTATCTGGATACCAAACGCCCCCAATATAGATTCCTTGCATGAAGTCACCGGAATAAGTTTCTTCAAACATCCCGCGCATCCCCATATATTCGTTTCCAAGACTTGTAATAGATTCTTGGAGACGCTTATCATCAGGGTTCAACTCATGACTTGTAATTGTCCATGGATCAACTTCGAATATTCTTTTCATTTTTGTTTGACGCCAGCTACTAGATGATAGCTTTTGGCTTGCCTTTCTAATTTTCTATTTCTGGTGCTTTAGCTTGAATGATGATTCTTTGGATTTTTGCCGTTTGGCCATTATTGCTAAACAACAATTCTGCGGCAGCGGCCCCAAGTGTTTCTGGTTCGACATCGAAGGAATGGAAATTTTTACCAGCAATCAAAGCCAAATCAGAATCATTAAATGAAATCGTTGGTAGCTGCTTATTGAATGCCACTAGATAGGCTTCAAAAAGCGCAAAGCCTAAGCGATCATCTGTGGCAAAAATCCCGTCAAAGCTACTTCCAAACTCATTTACATAATAGTTAATTGCCGGAATAGCTATGTGAGCATCTGGAGCAACTAGAATTTCTTGATAATCAATACCCTTTGATTCTAGAAACGACTTATATCCGCCACGCCTATTCGTTTCAAACTTCAAGCCTTGGGCTGACGAAATAAAAAGTGGTTTTTTAACCCCTAATTGGTTAATCAATATTTGAGCACCTTGGTACCCTGCCAGCTGATTATCAGAATCAACGTACATTCGATCCGTGAAAGTGTCAGGCTCGCCAATAACGACATACTTAACTCCCTGCTCGTCAAGATACTGACTAACTGGATCATCAACCAATGTGTAAAGAAGAATGAAACTTCTAACCTTCAAACCTTCAACTGCACTTCGAACATTTTGGTAAACTTCGGTCCAATTTTTGCCGGAAACAACTGTAGAAGCATAATTAAGTTTTGACAATTTGCTTTGAATTCCAAACAAAGCCTTCAAACCAAAATCGTTTCCTGAAACTTGTCCATCACTTGGTCCAAAGACAACACCAACTGTACTCGTTGCCCCGTTGGCTAATCCGCGGGCGGCCAAATTAGGAGTGTAATTTAATTGTTTAGCTGCCTTTTCAACGCGTTGTCTGGTTGAATTATTTTTTGCCGTGTCCAAATTATTTAAAATTCGAGACGCTGTAGCAATGCTAACACCGGCCTGGAGGGCAACGTCTTTTAAAGTTGACATTGATGGAGTTATTTCATTTCCTTAATTTTTTTGTGAATCAGAATTGGGGTCTAGCCCTTAGCTTTGCATAAGGTTAGCTTGCCAAAACAAGTTTTGGAGCTAGCCCTTACCAAGTAGGTAAGGTGTGTCTAAGCGATAAATCGCTAAGTCACCCCTTATCGCCAGGATAAAGGCAACTAATGTTTTCTTGCAGAAAACAAAGTTTAGCCTTTAACTGATCCGGCAGTGACGCCTTCGACAAAGAAGCGTTGTAGCCAGATGAAGAGAATCGTAATCGGAATAGCAATCATAACTGATCCGGCAGCAAAACTCATGAACAAAGCGTTTGCATTTTCTTTAGCACTCACCATCGTGAATAATCCAACTGCGACTGTCCATTTATCCTGGTTGTTTCCAAGAACAACCTTGGCAAAAATGAAATCCATCCAAGGGCCAGTGAAGGCGCCTAAGGCCGTATAAACGATGATTGGTTTTGCAATTGGCAAAGTAATTTTTCTAAAAATTTGCCAACGAGACGCACCATCGATTTGAGCGCGTTCATCAAGACTTTGAGGAATAGTGTCGAAGAATCCTTTTTGAACATAGAATGCTAAGGCGGCTCCATATGAATACATGATGATCAGAGCCCATAAACTGTTGGTTAAGTTCAATGCTTTCAAAATATAGTAAATCGAAATCATCGATAAGAAACCGGGGAACATTCCGATAACCAAAGCGAATCGAAGGTAGAAACCTTTTAGTTTAAATTGAAGACGACTCAACGCGTAAGCTACTCCAATGGTTAGGAATGTTGATATTGATCCAGCGACGATTGAGACAAACAAGGTATTTAAGAACCATTGTCCGTAATTCCAACCGTCGTTATTAGTAAATAAGTAAGCGTAGTTATCGAATGTCCATTGTTTAGGAATGAAGTATGAAACGAATTGTCCACCTTCAGCACGGAAACTCTGGAGAATAACGAAGATAATTGGAATTACCCAAAAGAATGCAAGAATCGATATTACGATTTGAGCGATTGCAACTGAACGTTTCTTTTGTTTTTGCATTATCCGTTAACTCCTTGTAGTTTATTAACCCTCTTGAACATCAACAAACTAAATCCGGCTGAGAAGATAAAGATGATGATTCCAATAACTGAAGCGATATTGTAATCTTGCGAATTCAACGTTAAGTTATACAACCAAGTAACGAGTAAGTCAGTGTGTCCGGCACGATAGAAATCCGAATTGGCAGGTCCACCACCAGTTAGAAGGAAGATGACGTTGAAGTTGTTGATATTTCCGATAAATTGTTGAATCAAGCTTGGCGCCATAACGAACAAAATTTGAGGGAAAGTGATGTTTTTGAAAATTTGGAACTTAGTAGCTCCATCCATTTGTGCTGCTTCAACTTGATCCTGGCTCAAGTTTTGCAAGATTCCGGTTGTAACAAGCATGGTAGCTGGCATACCAACCCACAAGTTAACTACTAAGACTGTGACTTTAGCCGCGAATGAACCAGTTAAAAAGTGAATGGGGTTTGAGGCTGAGACGAGTCCGATTGATTCCAACAAACGATTGATAATTCCTTGATCGTTAAGCATGTTTGCCCAAACAAGGAAAGAAATAAATTGAGGAATCGCCATCGTTAAGATGAAGATTGTCCGATAGAATTTCTGGCCCTTCAATCCTTTCGTGTTAATAAGCATTGCTAGGAGCACTCCCAGAATGAAACTAGATACTGTCGCTAGCACGGCCCAGATAAGCGTCCAACCTAGAACTGGGAAGAAAGTGCTTGCCATAGGTCCAGAGAGGATGTTGGAGAAGTTGGAGAATCCTACCCAGTGGAACAAATGTCCAGGTGGTAGATGAAGATGATCGTAGCTTGTGAAGGCCACTGAAATCATATAGAAGATTGGTAATACGGTGAAGAAAATAATTCCGATCATCGGAACGACCATGAACAATAAATGAAGACGGTCATCTAATAATTCATTCCAATCATCTTTAAGAGTTGGTAATTTCTTGCCTTCTTGTTTGAATTCCCAAATCTTTCTTGCAGATTTGAGATTTACGCGGTAAGCATATACGAATAAAGCAATTAAGAGTATTGATGCTAATCCATAAAGGAGAATAAGCATCGAATTGTCTCCGGCCACGGTAACGTAGATACCTTGTTTTGCATCGTATTGTTCACCAGAAGTTTTGGTACCTAAAGTTATAAGTCCCGCAAGCATTTTTAGTCCGTTAAGACCAAGCCATACAAAGAAACCAATTTCAGCTAATAAGAAGAATAAACCTTTTAAGATTTGTTTATTCTTCAAATTGCTGAATCCCATTAGAAAATAGGAAATCTTTGTGTCAGTGTCAGCGACACTAAACAGTTTGGTCAAAGGAACATGCAAAGCTGGAACTTTAACTTTTGGAGTTTTTTGTTGTTTTGCCACAGTTATTCCTTTCTTATAAAAATGACCTCATATCGTGAAATATGAAGGTCATTCATTAAAGATAATTTTTAATTACTTTTTGTCAGCGTTTGAAGTAGCGATTTCTTTATCGAAAGCCTTCAACTTTGGCAACATTTGATCTTCAGTAATTGTGCCCTTCCAAGTGTCGTTGAAGATTGCATCCATTGGAGTCCAGAAGTTATTTACTTCAGGAATCTTTGGCATTGGTGTTGAGATCTTAGACATCTTAGTAACTGCTGATGCCAATTCATCATTCTTAACTGCCTCAGACTTAGCAACTTTCTTCGATGAAGGAACATATCCAACTTTATTGAAGATTTGCTTTTGAACCTTATCTGAAGTTAGGTAAGTAGCAAGCTTTTGTGAAGCTGCGTTTTGCTTGGTTGCTGAATTAACAACGAACAACTTAACACCAAGGAATGCTTGAAGGTCTTTTTCACCAGAACCGAAGTTAACCTTTGGATAAACGGCTACAGCGTAGTTGTCTCCAAGAGCTTTCTTTGCATCTGCTTTTGACCAAGGACCAGACATCCAAGCATCGATGTTTCCAGTGCTCAAATCTTCCAAGGCTCCGGCGTTAGTTTGAATTACGCCAGGATTCTTTGTTTGAGCTTGAACCCACTTAAGAACTTGAACACCCTTTTCGTTTCCGAAGTTAGTGCCTTTGGCTTTTTCACCGTTCTTACCGAATAGGACATCCCCATTTGTTAAGAATGCTGGGGCCCAAACATAGTTAGCACCTGCTTCAGCGAAGTTAACTCCAATCTTTCCTTTAGAAGTTAGAGTGTCCCAAGACTTAACATCGTCAGCAGTTAACTTGCTCTTGTTATAGTAAAGAACTTGGGTTTCAACACCGTATGCATATCCATACATCTTGCCTTTGTAAGTAGCACCCTTAACGGCACCGGCTACTTGGGTCTTCTTAGCGTTCTTTTCATAAGAAGGTGACACACGGTTAACGAGTTTTGCGCCAACCAACGTTCCAATTTGATCGTGAGCAACCATCATAACGTCAGCTGCTGTAGATGGATCTTTTTGAAGAGCTGGAGTCGTATCAACAGAACCCATTTTTTGGAACTTAACTTTGATAGTTGGGTTTTTCTTTTGGAATTCCTTAACTACCTTTTTATATTCAGTACTGTCAGCCCAAAGCTTTACAGTAACTGTCTTTCCTGCTGCACTAGCTGTTAGCGGAGCAGACACTCCAACAACTACTGCGCTTGTTCCCATTGCGACAGCTGAAACTGCTGCAACGATTTTTGAAATATTAGTCTTCATAAATTAAAACTCCTGTTTTATGGCTTTGTAATTCTCAAAACCAAAGCCTGTAATCAGTATATATGTAAGCGTTTACATTTGCAAGTTTTTTGTGAACTTTCATAAAAAACCCTATAAAAAGGCGTTTTTTTAGAGTTTTTGGCTCAAAATTCATACATTATTCACTCTTCTTTACGCTTGATTATGAAAGCGTTTACATTTATACTAATTAAGCAAGGAGGCCAAAATGCCTGAAATAACAATCGAACATTTGCAAAAAACATATCCTGGTCAAACAAAACCAGCGATTGCAGACTATAACTTAGAAATACATGACAAAGAATTTGTTGTTTTTATCGGTCCGTCTGGTTCTGGTAAATCAACGGTTCTTCGGATGATTGCCGGCTTAAATTCCATTTCTGGTGGAACTCTTAAGTTCGATGGACAAGTCATGAATGACGTGCACCCTAAAGATCGGGATATTGCAATGGTCTTTCAAGACTACGCTTTGTATCCGCATTTGAATGTTTATGAAAACATCGCCTTTCCTTTAAGGATTGCCAAATTAAAAGAAGACGAAATCGATTCACGCGTAAGACAAACCGCCGAAACGATGGGACTTTCAGAATTCTTAGATCGAAAGCCTTCAGATCTTTCAGGAGGACAACGTCAACGTGTTGCGATCGCTGGAGCAATTGTTCGAGGTTCGAAGATTCTTCTTATGGACGAACCACTTTCAAACTTAGATGCAAAGTTGCGCGTCCAAGCTAGAACAGACATCGCTGAAATTGCTCGAAAAATTGGCTCGACCACCATTTATGTCACCCACGATCAAACTGAAGCCATGACTTTGGCCGACAAGATCGTCTTAATTAACTATGGAGATATTCAACAAGTTGGAACTCCTGAAGAACTGTATGACACTCCAAATAACTTATTTGTAGCGACATTCATGGGTAGTCCCGAAATGAATATTTTTGAAGTTGATTTAAAGGGTGACACCATTGACAACGGCAAAGGTTTGAAATTCAAATTACCTAAAGGTATTGCAAAGAGACTGGCTGAAAGTGGGCTTGATGGCGAAAAGATTATTTTCGGAATTCGTCCAGAAGACATTCACTCTGAATCAGTTTCTCTAGAGGCCTACGCGGATTCAACTTTTGAAGCTAGCGTTGAATTATCAGAATTAGTCGGGGAATCCGCCTTCCTGCATGTAACGATTGGTGATACCAACGACATTGTGGCTCGTGTAAGACAACGCGACATTAAACAAGTTGGAGACACTCTTAAATTAGCCTTCAATTTAAGTAAGGCTCACTTCTTCCGCGCAAACGGAGATAAGGAGCGTTTAGTTTAATGAATAAAGCAGCCATTTATCACCGCACTGAAAGTGAATATGCCTTCTTATATGGCGATCGCGACCATTTAAGGTTACGTTTACGTACAGCAAAAGATGACATTAAATCCGTTGAAGTTCGGCACGGCAGTTTCATCGAAGCTTATCACACGCACTGGTCCGAAAATCCTGGTCCTCAAATGACCAAGTATTTGTCGACCGATATTTATGATTACTGGACGATCGAAATCACTGAGTTGACCGACCATATGCCTAGTTATGCCTTCATCATTGAAGGTGTAGATGGCGAAAAATTATTATACGGCGACCATGGTCTAGTGGAAATCAGTGAAGAAGTTTTAGCAGATACTCCGGCCAACTTTTTCCGTCTACCTTATATGCACGATATTGACCGTGTGAAAATCCCGGAATGGGTTACACATACTGTTTGGTATCAAATTTTCCCGGAACGTTTTGGTAATGGTGACAAATCCAATGACCCTAAAAATGTAAAACCTTGGAACTCCGATGATCATCCTGGTCGAGATGATTATTACGGTGGTGATTTACAAGGAATTATCGATCATTTAGATCATTTGTCTGACCTTGGAATAAATGGAATTTATCTGACACCAATTTTTAAGTCCCCTACTAACCATAAGTATGCAACCACTGACTATCTAGAAATCGACCCTGATTTCGGAGACAAAAATAAGTTCAAAGAATTAGTCGATGCCGCGCACTCCCGTGGAATTAAGATCATGATTGACGCCGTTTATAACCATAACGGTGGCGCATCTTTTCAATGGCAAGATGTTTTACGTAATGGTGAAAAATCAAAATTCAAAGACTGGTTCCACATTCAATCGTTCCCAGTTTACGCCCGAAAAGGAAAGTACGATTTTAAGTTAGACAAAAATTATGACACTTTTGCATTCGACAAAGATATGCCAAAGTGGAACACGGCTAATCCTGAAGTGATCGATTACTTATTGCAAGTGTCGACATATTGGATTGAAGAATTCGACATTGATGCTTGGCGCCTAGATGTTGCTAATGAAGTTGATCATGCTTTTTGGCGCAAGTTCCGTGAAGCGGTTACTGCAAAGAAAAAAGATTTCTTCATCCTTGGTGAAATCTGGCATAACTCACAACCTTGGTTAAATGGGGATCAATTTGATTCTGTAATGAATTATTCCTTAAGTAATGGAATCCTTAATTACTTCTTGAAGGGTGAAATGACTCGCGAAAAGTTCATTTCAGATTTCAACGATCAAGTAATGCTCTATCGCGACCAAACCAACCAAGCGGTCTTTAATCTTTTAGACTCACATGATACGGCTCGGATCAAAACCGTCGCCGATGGAAATGTCGACAAAGTTAAATCTGCTCTCAGTTTCTTATTCTTACATCCTGGGACGCCAGATATCTATTACGGAACTGAATTCGGTATGGAAGGTGAAAACGATCCGGATGATCGTAAGCCAATGGTCTGGGATACATCTAAGCAAGATTTAAATATGTACGAGTTCACAAAAAATTTGATTGCTTTGCGTAAAGATTTCGCACCTATCATTTCAAATGGAACTATCCATTGGGGCGACGATAACCAAAACGGTGACCAATTAGAATTCATACGTAACTACAAAGACTCTACTTTAACCTCTGAATTCAACTTAGGTGAAAACAGTATTAAAGTTGCCTCGAATGGGAGAAAAATTTTACTTGGAAACAAGTACCAAATCGAGGGCGAAAGTGTAGAAATCGAGCAAAACGGTTTCGTAATTTTTGATGGTGCAAATGATTAATAATAAAAATAACTGGTGGAAAAAAGCTGTTGGGTATCAGATTTATCCCATCAGTTTTTTTGACTCTAATGGAGATGGTATCGGCGATATTCGCGGTATCATTCAAAAAATTGAATATATAAAAAATTTAGGTGTTGATTTGATTTGGCTAAACCCCGTCTATAAATCACCTAAGGTTGACAACGGATACGATATTGCAGACTTTCAAGATGTTGACCCAACTTTCGGAACGCTCGATGACTTACGAGAGTTAATAGATTTGTTTCACGAAAATGGGATTCATTTAATTATGGATTTGGTTGTCAATCATACAAGCGATCAACACCAATGGTTTGTTGAAGCTTTGAAGTCTAAAGATAATCCCTATCATGATTATTATCACTGGGTAGATGGTACAGCTGATTCCGTTCCTAACGACTGGAAAAACTGGAACGGCCAAAGTGAATGGACATTTGTCCCAGAACTTGGTCAATGGTATTTCCATATCTTTAATAAAAAAATGCCTGATTTGAATTGGGAGAATCCCAAACTCCGAGAGGAAATTCTTGCCATGATTAAATGGTGGCTTGATTTTGGAATCGATGGATTTAGATTAGATGCAATTTCTCATATCAAGAAAATGCCTTTCGATGTCCA
>JAISIV010000048.1 GCA_031261865.1 Lactobacillaceae bacterium
TGAATTAACTTTCTTCTTTTCTAATTGCACTTGGCGTTTTTGGTTATCTTCTAAATATCTGTATCCCAAATAGAAACCTCCACCGACAAGTGCAAATAGCAAAGTGAAGGTTGTTAAACCTCTGATTATTTTTCGACGTCTTGACTGTTTCTCTAATTCAATCATGCTTGTATTATCTCTCTAATTTCAGTTGATTTTACAGAATTAGTCTCCAAACGTAGTAGTGGACAAAAACCTTAAAAAAGAAAAACTCGCCACAAAATGGCGAGATTATTTAGGTATTCTAGCCCAGTGAGAACATTACCTGTTTACTACCGATCGTTATACCTGTCTGACTTGATCGATATTTTGGTACAAATTTATCGGAGGTCAATTCTCGTAATGATATCTAACAGAAACTATTTGAATCTCATTTTCAGTAACTCTGTAAACTAGTCTGTTATAGTCATCAATTCTTCTAGACCATGCACCTTCTTCATTTTTAAGTGGTTCTGGTTTACCTAATTCTTCAAAAGGAGTTTTTGAGGTGTTGTTAATTAGTTTAAATATTTGTTTGAGGGTTTTTCTATCTTGTTTGGTCCAATATTCAAAATCACTCCATGCGCTCGGTGAGAACTTCACATTAAGCGCCATATTGATTTTGAAGGTCTTGCCATTCTTGAGGATTTAATACTTTACCTTCTCCTCTATCTAATTCAGAAAAACTCTGTTCTAAATGTTTTCTATTTGCCTCATTGCCATATAAATAAGCTGTGTTTTGTAAGGCAGACAATTCTTTTTCTGAAATAATGACAGCATTTTCGGAATGAGGACGGGTAATAATTACTTGATCTCCATATTCAGTGACGTTATCCATGTATTGTTTGAAGTTTTGTTTCAAATCTTGGGCAGTGGTTGCAGTTACAGTCATTCTTATCTCCTCATTTCGTTGAATTTATTGTAACAAAAAAACATACGTAATTACGTATGTTTTAAAAATGATAGAAATACTGGTTAATGCTAATAACGTTGACTTTTGAATCCTTCGTATTTTGGATTAAATTTATATCTTAAAGCGTTCTCGATTAGATCTATTTCAAATACATTGCCGGCCGGAACCATTACATTTACACGACGAGTATTATTGATAATCCAATCCCATGTTGACTCTTCATTTAAATCAAGCCGAGATGAACATTACCTCGCATACTTAAAAACATTGTGACTACAAGTTCTAATCAAGATTTTCAAATAATTTTTCGACATTTAGGGGAAGTCAACTTTCGTAATGATATATAACAGAAACTATTTGAATCTCGTTTTCAGTCACTTTCTAAATTAAATGGATTGCGTCATGTTTTTTCAATTCTCGAATAAAAGTTGATAGTTATAGTATCTTTCTTGTTTCACTATTTCTTATAAATTCACTTTCGTCCACCAATAAAAAATTTAAGAAAGATCCACTTTATTAAATCAAACCAGCTCGGTATTGACCTAACCATTTGTAAGGTTTTGAAGTCATCTGAATAATCTCCATAAAGATAACCAAAGTCTCCGTCTCCCAATGTTGGTTTCTCTTCTAAATATCTCACAGTTAATTTCTTCTTTAAAAAGTCCATGGGAAAATAAAAAACAGCAAATAGCGCGAAATCTTGTAACAAGCCATCCTTTAGCCAGTTGATAATTTCAGACATCAATCATGCTCATTCCAATAAGGATCCAATTCATAAACATCATTCATGACGTCCTCTCCGGATTCTTCTGCGAGCCAGCCTTCAAACCATATGCTGAGTCCAAGACCTTCATCTTTAACCTCTTGCCTGAAATCACCTTCAGGTATTCCAACGAATCTGGAAACATCTTTATAAGTCATCTTGGGAAATTTATTCATCATTCTCCTCCTATCTAGACTAGATAATCGACATCCTCTTGAGTAAAACCATTTTCAAAAAGAAAACGTTGAAAATCTTCATCAAACTGTCGATCATTTTCTAGACTTGGAGACTCAAAATCCTCAGAAAATGGTCCAGTATTTTGAATTAAATCAGAACCATCAATCACGTACCTTTCCAAATCAAAATCCCATTTTAGTTCTCGAGTAAAAGTAGATGTTCCGGTAAGGCGAAGACTTCTCCCTTCCATACTTTCTTCATCATAATCGTATGTTTTACTAAACGAATAATATTCCTCATCCAATGACTTTAGTTCTTGTTTATCTTCTTCGACATCCTCTTCGAGCCATTCAGAAAGATGGTTCTTTTTTTTGAAAAACATAAGAAACTCCTAAATTTTTTGCAGTTTTTGACGTACTTGTAAAGTAAAAAACTGATTAACTATATAGTTAATCGCTCAAATTTAGTATTCATTTGTCAAGAGAGGAATAAAAAAAGAGCCAACTGTTACCAGTTAACTCTTACTTCACTATTTTCAGGTATTTAGCCCCAGAGGGAGTCGAACCCTCGATTCCGCGCTGAGAACGCGACGTCTTAACCGCTTGACCATGGGGCCATGATCAGGCATTTTTCAATGCCTTTATAGTTTAACAAATTATTCTGTCTCTTCGGGAACTGGGTTATTCGCGTTATTAAAAGTAATTGTCATCATAGTACCTTTACCTACTTCAGATTGAATATCAATATCAGCCTGATGCAAGTCAAGAATCTCTCGAACAATCGCCATACCTAACCCAGATTCACCCTTGGTTTTTATACGGGATTTATCAGCTTTATAATAGCGTTCAAAAATATTATCAATATCTTTTTGGGTCATGCCAATTCCAGTATCTTTTACTTTAATGGTGACAATCCCTTCAACATTCTGCAATGAAACTTCAATCTTTCCTTTTTCCGTAAATTGAATGGCGTTAGTAATCACATTTACCATCAATTGCGTAAAGCGATCTCGATCTGCATTCAAAGGAACATCAAAATCAGAATCAAGAATCAACTTATCGCCTTTTTCTTTAGCCTTAACTTTCAATTGTTCAATAACTTTATTAGTCATCTCACCCGCGTTAAAACGTTCGATACGTAATGGTGTTTCTGCTGAACGAAGACGCTCGTAATCCAGGTTATCTTTGACTAATCTAGTTAGACGTTCAACTTCATCGTGCATCATCAAGAAATACCGTTTTTGATCTTTTTGCGGAATAACGTCATTTTCTAAGGCTTCTAAGAAACCACCAATAACCGTAAGAGGAGTGCGCATTTCATGACTGGCGTTGGCCATGAAAGTTTTTCTGCGTTCTTCTTGTTCGTGTATTTCTTCTTGCTGGCGTTTGAGCGAACGACTCATTTCATTAATGTCGTTTCCAAGTTGGCCGATTTCGTCGAAATTATTTTCTTTAACTTTGGTGTCGTAATTTTTGCGCGTAATTTCTTTTGTGGCACTTCTAAGAACTTCGATACGTTTTGAAATACTACGGGCAATGATAATTGAAAAAACAAGTGCAATGATCATTGCGATGAATCCCGCCAATAATAATTGACCGCGCATTGGATTAGACAATGGGCTGGTTGTTGCTGAAGTGGTGGTTACTTTAATGTAACCGAGATTATTTTGACCAAGTTCAAGTTGATAGTAACTGGTTAAAGTTTGGTTGTTGTTTTTGACACTAGTTACTCGATAAGCCTTTTCCGGATTTTTAATAACTTCCATAGCTTTTTCAGGAACAGTGTTTGTTGTATTTGCTGGAACAACCTGTTTTCCTTGATTACTATAAACGGTTAACTTAATATCTTGTTTAGAAAGTGTTGCCCTAGCCTGATCCAAACGATTACTGTCAAAACCATTTTGGTCGTCATCAATTGCCATGACAACAATCGACTTTGACAAAGTTTCCATCGTATTTTGAATTTGGGTACGATCAGTTTGTACGGAAAAATAAGAAAACAATACTGAAACAATCAGTATTGTTGAAAAGACTACTGCTAAAAATGACAGGATTAATTGACCAAAATATTTCACTTAACTAATATATCAAACCGTTAATTAAGCTTCTTGCTTGACTACAGAAGTGTCATCATATTTATAACCAACACCCCAAACGGTTTGAATAACTTCAGGACCTAATTCACCTAACTTTTGACGCAACTTTTTAATGTGGGCATCAACAGTACGTTCATCCCCGAAAGATTCATAACCCCAAACAGTTTGAACTAACGATTCACGAGTAAACACTTGGCGTGGGTAACTAGCAAGTAATTTCAAAAGTTCGAATTCCTTTGGAGTGAGGTCTTCAATCTTACGACCTTCAAAAGTTACTTCACGTAACGATGTTGAGAGTGTCAACAAATCATTTTGAACATCGGCTTCATCATCAGTAGTTCCACCTTGTCCGTTCATCTTCATGCGGTTCATCATTGACTTCACGCGTGAAATCAAAGTAATAGGGCTGAATGGTTTTACGATATATTCATCGGCACCCATTTCGAATCCAATAACCTGATCTGATTCGCTTTCACGTGCAGTAATCATGATGATAGGAATCTTAGACATTTCGCGAACTTGTTTTGCAACTTGAACGCCGTCGGTTCCTGGTAAGTTCAAATCGAGTGTCATCAAATCATATCCGTTTGGATCTTTTTTGATTTCAGCAATTGCTTCATCTCCGTTTTGAATGTTTTTAACTTCCCAATCTTCTTTGGTAAAGAAAAGGTCTAACATGTCAGCAATTTGCTGATCGTCTTCTACGACAAGAATTTTCATAATAGTTTCCCTCCTATTGATTAACTCCTATTATAGGTGTGAATTATTGCATTATTGTGAAATTTTGTGAATAAAATGCGAAATGTGAAACAATTATTGTTTTTGTTAAAAGATTCCACGCGTTATAATTAGATTGTTGTATCGGGGTAGTCTTGGAAATCGATAGGCTATTACATATATTGACTGCAATCCGGGTGGTTACGTCACAAACCGCAGAAAAATAACTGCAAAAAATACTAATTCTTACGCTGTAGCTGCCTAAAAAGCACTCGCGTTGCTGGCGTTCGGCTCGCTCTTAGTCGTTCCCCGGTTAATCTAATGAGCTTGGGTGTAGTTGTTCTGTTCGGACAAGTGCATCGACACTAATCGGACTAGCTAATAGTTTTAGTAGCGTTGACCTTCTGACTATTAGTTAAATCGAATCGTCGACTATGATTGTAGACGTTGATATGAATGGATAGTTTACACAGGGGTTCGAATCCCCTCTACTCCATAAAACAGGGAATGACGAATTGTCATTCCCTGTTTTTATATTTTTGAATAAACTCTTCAATGTTTCCACTGGTATTAAAGTCGGACAAATTTCTATTGATGTCTTCGTCACTCCAATTCCACCACTGGATTTTTTCAAGTTCTTGAATTTGTTCCGGTGAGAATCGATATTTGATTACGCGCGCCGGTACTCCAGCGACAACCGCATAAGGAGGGACATCTTTATTGACAAAAGCGCCTGCCCCAATGACTGCTCCATCACCGATTGTAATTCCACCCATTAGAACAACATTGTCGCCAATCCAAACATCATTACCAATTTTGGTAGTTCCTAGTGGAACATGGTCTTGTTTAACCCTATCTAAATAAACGGGTTCGGTTTTCTTAAAACTTGGATCAATTCGAGTCGACATAAATGGATATGTAGAAACTTGGTCCATGGCATGGTTTTTGATTACTAATAACACGTAGTCAGCAATTGAGACAAAGTTTCCAATTTCAAGAACATTAGGGTTTTCAGCATAAGATGATGAAGCTAACTCAATTTTTCCATAGACATGTTTACCGACTTTTTGATTAGGATGTTTGTCTGCAAAATCCGACCATGGGCGTGGCGAAAAATCATCTGGTTGTGCAATTAATTGGTGGCCATTTTCGGAAAACCAATTATGGCCGTCACGTCTGAAGGTGTTGGTAGTTTGATTACTTTCAGAAAAAATAACGAATTCATCATCGCTTTTTAATTCCCACCGGAATTCATTTGGATGATGATAACCACTAATGAATCCGTCTTCCCAAAAATGGATTTGATTCGTGTATGGCGTAGCATCCCTTTTTCCATAGGAATAATAATGATTAACAATAAAATCAAATTCACTCATGTTTGAAATTCTCCTTTA
>JAISIV010000097.1 GCA_031261865.1 Lactobacillaceae bacterium
TCTTGATCATTGGAGTTTTGATGATTTTTGGTGTAATGGGCGGAAAAGTAGATGTTCTTAAAAATCTTGGAGCTGGTAATCATGGATTCGTTGGTGGCTTTGGCGGAGTACTTAGTGTCTTCATCGTGGCGGGATTCTCGTTCCAAGGAACTGAATTAGTTGGAATTACTGCCGGAGAAACCAAAGACCCTTCAACATCTATTCCAAAAGCAATCAACTCAGTTTTCTGGCGTATTTTGCTTTTTTATATCGCGGCCATTGCAGTTATTTCAGCATTGATTTACTACAAGAACCCTAATCTTTTAAGTGCTGACACTACTCACGTTGCAATTAGCCCGTTCACTTTGGTCTTCCAACGTGCCGGAATCGCTGGAGCCGCATCAATTATGAATGCTGTAATTTTGACTTCAATTTTGTCATCAGCTAATTCCGGAACTTATGCATCCAGTCGTATGCTGTTTGCTATGGCTGAAGACGGTAATGCGCCAAAGATTTTCAGCAGAACCTCCAAAGCTGGAGTACCAGTATTTGCTTTGATTGCAACTACAGCCGTTGGTTTGCTAGCTTTTATCGGTAATTCTGGTTCCGGTGGGGAAATCTTCACTTGGTTAGTTGCTGCATCTGGTTTGACTGGTTTCATCGCTTGGTTAGGGATTGCCGTTTCTCACTATAGATTCCGTAGAGCCTTCTTGGCTCAAGGTCATTCGCTTTCTGAATTGCCATATGTGGCTAAATGGTTTCCAGCTGCTCCAATAATTGCTTTTGTGATGTCTGTTCTAGTTATCGTTGGACAGGACTATCAGTCATTCCTAGTACCGCTTGATAAATGGAATTGGGAAAAGATTGGTTTAACTTATATCTCGGTACCCTTATTCTTAATTTTGTATTTTGGATACAAAATCGTTTTCAAAACAAAAGTTATTCCACTTAAAGAAGTTGATTTGTCTACCGACCATATCAATTTAGAAGCTGACAAATAATTCAATCTTAGGCCTGTTTGATAACAGGCTTTTTTGCTACGCTTGTAACATGAAAATCCTAGAACTGGCGGAAGTTTCCGCAAGTCAACTTCAAGAAATTAAAAAACTCGAGTCTGAAGTTTTGAAATATGATGGAACTTTTCGTCAGGCTTATCTGTCTACTCAATATAATTTTGATCGAACAATGCCAGCGTATTTTTTGGCCTACCAAGATGATCGATTAATCGGTAGTTTATTTTTGTATGCCGACGATCCAAGCGACACGACCGTCTATTTATTTGTCAAGCCAGAATTCAGAAGCCAAAAAGTTGCGACTGACCTAATCAGTCATGCTCAAAAAATTATTCAAGAATTTAGCATCACCGATTTTAGTTTCAGCACTGAACAACATTTTTTGGATGAAAACCCATGGATGATGGATAAAGTCGTAAAAGGACCGGATTACGAATTATTGATGAGTAGAGACAATAAACCGGCCACTGCAGAGGATGAAAACTTACAAATCGAAGTTCTAAATGCAGATAATTTGGATCAGGTAGTTGAACTAGAACATAGAAATTTCCCTGAACATTCAAAAGAAATCAATCGCCGTTATCTTGAAGCTAATATTTCCGATCCAAGCATAGTAACTTTTGTTTTAAAACTTGAAGACTCGATTGTTGGTAGTACGTCAATCGATATTGCTTCTGATAATAATTATTTTTTCAGTCTTTCCGTTGATGGCAATTTCCGCGGCAGGGGATTTGCTCCAAAAATGATTTCAATGAGTATTAATCAAATTGCCACTATGAATTCCAAACCATTTCAGTTATCTGTTGATCACGATAATCTAGCAGCCATCAAGGCTTATCAAAAGAGTGGATTTGAAGAAGTATCTAAAGTTGTGTATTTGAAATTAAAAGATTAAGTTTATTTATTTTGTCTTAAAATACGAACAAATGTTCGCCCACCGTGATAGTATTTTCTTACAACATTGGAGGGAATATGAAAACACAATTAGTAGCATCAGGTCTGTCGGCGGCATTAATTTTTCCTGGAATCGTCACGGTTTCTCCAATGGCAGTTAAGTTTGAAGATACGGAACCTAAATCGTTAAAAGTGGCTAGAAAGTTTCAGTGGACTGACAGTTCAGAAAAAATAGACTCTTCAACCAGTCAGCCACCGCTTTACCGGAGAAATGAATCATTAAATGTTCAACCTGCAAACAACGTTCAAGAAAATTCAATTGTTCAAAATAATTCTCAATCTTTTTCGGCTGAATTTTTATCATGGTTAAATTCGCTGAATATTCTAAGAACAAATCCTCGTAACCCGGTCAGTTCAGATAGTGGGGAAGCTCTACAAGTACTAACTTTAGATAATGATTTGAATAATTGGGCACAAAAGAGAGCAGAACAATTAGCTGAATTAGGCTACATCACGCATAACGATATGTATAATGGCGCTCCAAGCTGGGCCTTAGAAGCAGGCGGCTTGTTTAATTCTCCTAGTTATCAGTTAGGAACCTTGTTGCACGGTCCTGAAGCTTTAGTTAGTTGGACCAGTGGCGATTTTGATCCGATTGATCTGTGGGCCACCGAAGCTGAAACTGGCGCCAGCGGGTACGGTCATTATTTAACTGAAGTAAGCCCATACGCCAATAGGGTTGGATTTGGAGTTTCTACGACTAAGACAGGTAAAAAAATTGTCGTTATGGAAATCGGGTTTTTATAAAAGTTCAGAAAAATTTTCGTTACGACCAAAAGCCATTTTGAATTTAGGTTTACGACGTTTTAATAAATTATTTATCCACTCCGGGTTTTTAATTGCCGACCAGCTATCTAATAAAGCAACTATTGCCACATGGACTGAGGTTTGGTTGTCTAAGGTAATTTCTAGTTGATTAAAAGTTCCGTCTGGTAAATCAACAGGTGAAACATTCAGAAGTTTTTTAGTTCCATAGCGGATTCTGTATTTACCAGCGGCGATTTCACCGGTAACAATCCAATTTAAGTGTGAGATATAAATTATGTCCGAAAGAGGACCTAAATTAAAGCTAAAACTGGCGACATAATTATCATCATGCAATAATTGAAAACGTGGCAAAAGTCCGGTAGTGGTCTGTCTAATTCGTGCTAACTCGTTATAGTTTAGGTCGTAGACATACAAGACATCCATTTTATGTCCAACAGTTCCAGTAACTTTTAGAATTGGATTTTTGTCCTCATCAAATACATCTAAATCAACAATATGTTTGCTACGATTTTTAGGAAGATAAAGAGTTGTCATTAAGGTAATTTTACATGGAAGCTATTGAGAAATTTAGAAAAACTGATTGGGGAAATGAGATTTCCATTGGGACTGATTTAGAAAACTTGATCAATTCTGAATATCAAACGAATACTGTCTTTCCAAAAAAGGAAAATCTTTTTAAAGCTTTCGAATTAACGCCTTTAAATCAAACAAAAGTCGTAATTCTCGGACAAGATCCCTATCATGAATTCGGCCAAGCTCAGGGTTTGTCTTTTAGTGTTCCAAATGATTTAAAGGCCCCACCAAGTTTACGAAACATACAAAAAGAATTAGTTGACGACCTGGGAATTGTCCACCAAAATGATTTAACCCCTTGGGCTAAACAAGGTGTATTACTGTTGAACACGGCACTTACAGTAATTGAAAGTAAAGCTAATTCGCATCAAGGAATGTTTTGGGAAGATTTCACCAAACAAGTTATTGAATTGCTGTCTCAAAAAGGGAATGTCGTTTTTGTCCTCTGGGGTAAAAATGCACAAAGTTATCGTCGGTTTGTAGATGATAATAAGAATTACATAATTAGTTCTGCGCACCCGTCTCCTTTATCGGCTTATAGGGGATTCTTCGGTAGTAGACCGTTTTCAAAAGTAAATTCTTATTTAGATCACCCAATTGATTGGAGTTTATGAGAAGTTCACAAATTACTAACTAAAAATAAGTTAAAATTAACCCTGTAATTAGGAGAAAAATTATGGCAGATTTATTTACTGAAATCGCAGACAAAATCAAAGGCAAGAACCTAACGGTTGTTTTCCCTGAAGGTGACGATGCTCGTATTCAAGGAGCCGCAGTTCGTTTGAAAAATGACGGCTTGGTCGAACCAATCTTACTTGGAAATGCTGATGAAATTGCAGCATCCGCAAAAGAATCAGGATTCGATGTTTCTGGACTTCAAATTATTGACCCAGCAAACTACGACGAAGCAAAGTTGAACGACTTGGTCGCAAAATTAGTTGAACGTCGTAACGGTAAAACTGACGAAGAAACTGCACGTAAGTGGCTTCAAGACGTGAACTACTTTGGAACTATGTTGGTTTACACTAAGCAAGCTGACGCTATGGTTTCCGGTGCAACTCATCCAACAGGTGACACGGTTCGTCCAGCATTACAAATCATCAAGACTGCCCCAGGTTCATCTCGTATCTCTGGTGCATTCGTAATGCAAAAGGGTGATGAACGTTACGTTTTCGCCGATGCAGCTATCAACATTGACGTTGATGCTCAAACAATGGCTGAAATTGCTGTTCAATCAGCAAACACCGCTAAGGTATTTGGAATCGACCCACGTGTTGCGATGCTTAGTTTTTCTACTAAGGGATCAGCTCGTCACGAACAAGTTGATAAAGTTGTTGAAGCAACCAAGTTGGCTAAAGAAATGGCACCTGAATTTGCAGATGTTATTGACGGAGAACTCCAATTCGATGCAGCCTTCGTACCAACTGTAGCTGAAGCTAAAGCTCCTGAGTCAAAGGTTGCTGGTCACGCAAATGTATTCGTATTCCCAAGCCTTGAAGCAGCTAACATCGGTTACAAAGTTGCTCAACGTTTCGGTGGATTTGAAGCTATCGGGCCAATTCTTCAAGGATTGGCTGCTCCTGTTTCAGATTTGTCACGTGGTGCCAATGAAGAAGATGTTTATAAAGTTGCTATTATCACTGCAGCTCAAGCACTTTAATGGAATTTGTTTTACAAAAACAATCTTTAGATGATTTACAAAGGCTTGCCGAGAAATTGGCAAGCTTTTTGTCGTCAGGAGATATTTTGTTAATGGAAGGGGACCTAGGTTCTGGTAAAACGGCTTTAACTAAAATGCTGGTTGCCGAATTAGGGGACCCGACAATTAAAGTATCTTCGCCAACTTTTAATATTGTCCAAACTTATGAATCTCCAGATTTAAAATTTCCCGTACATCACTTTGATGCTTATCGCCTTGAAGGCATCGGCGGTATGGATCAAGGCTTTGAAGATTATTTATTTGGAGAAGGAATTTCTATTATCGAATGGGCTCAATTTATGGATGATATTATTCCTGAAAATGCTCTAACGATTAGTTTTCAAAGAAACCTCGATGATCCGGATAATTATCGGGATATTACTATTAGTTCCGTTGGTGAAAATGGACTGCATTAAGCCTTAACTAAGTTAAGGCTTTTTATGTACTCATTTGAAGAATGAAACCTCAACTGTTGCAGCAGTTGAGGTCAAGTTATTCAGCCTATCTCTTATTTGAATAACTTATCCAGTGCGATCACAATCAATGCTGATAGAAACATGTTAGCGATTGAGGGGATTTCTTGTATTGAAGGAAAAATGAAAAATATCTTACCTCCTTTCACCGCCCGATTGTTCGACGGAAAAAAAAATAACAAAAAATCCATCCGCTGCAACAGATGGATTTTCTTAGAGGTGATTGTTCACTTCCTTTAATACGCTTAAAACATAACATCAGATTTCAACGTCAATAAAGATAGGTCCGTGATCTTTTCTCTCGCCAGTATCAATCATGCCCGCATCGGAAACGTTGTCCGCGATCCGGTCACTAACGAGATAATAATCAATTCTCCAGCCAGCGTTATTACGTTTGCTATCGCGAGCAATTTGTGCCCACCAAGTATAAGCTTCAGTTTCAGGATTCATTTTGCGCCAAATATCGGTAAATCCAGCATCCAATAATGAGCTAAACGAATTACGTTCTTCGTCAGTAAAACCAGCGGAGTGATGATTTGTTTTGTCGTTTTTTAAGTCAATTTCTTTGTGAGCTACATTGAAGTCGCCGCTAAAAATAACCGGTTTCTTAGCATCAAGTGAGGAAACGTATTCACGATACTTACTGTCCCATTCAATTCTTTCCTCTAAACGTTTTAGTTCACTTCCAGAATTTGGGGTGTAAACTTCGCTGACAAAAAAATTATCAAATTCTAAAGTGATGATACGGCCTTCGCTGTCCATTGTACTTGGGGCTCCAATGACTGGTTTATCAACGCCGATTGGTTCCGTTTTGGAAAGCATCATTGTCCCTGAATAACCGCTTCTAGCAGGTGGGACTGAATAGTTAAAATAGCCAAAGTAATTCGGGAAGAGTTCAGCAACAATGTCTTCTTGCTTGGCAGATAATCCACTTGATTTTAATTTAGTTTCTTGAATTGATAAAACATCAGGTTCAAGTCTGGCAATTTCTTCAAGTACGCTAAAAGTCATTTTGGCGCGGTCACTTTTTTGTTCAAGTGCTGCGTTTAGGCTATCGATATTCCATGAGATGAATTTCATACTCTCAGTTTATCAGTTGGTAAAATATGATTATCGTTAATTTTATTGAACAACTTCCAGAAATAGAAATTTATAAAGATGCACCTTTAGATGAAATCGCATTTGCACAAGTTGGCGGAGCCGCTGATTTTTTGGCCTTTCCACGAACTGAAAAACAGATGTCCGATTTGTTGAAAACGGCTTTCCAAAATCAAGTACCAATTCATGTTCTAGGTCAATTGAGCGATGTGGTTATTTCTGATTTAGGCGTTGAAGGTCTAGTTATCATTACCGAAAAAATCAACCAAATGCGAGTTGAAGGCCCATTGCTTTTTGCTGGATCTGGAAAAGATATGATTTCAGTTTCCGAATTTGCTATGCAAAATGAACTGAGCGGTTTGGAATGGGCAGCCGGTCTTCCTGGTTCTGTAGGAGGAGCCGTTTATATGAACGCTGGGGCTTATTCGGGAATGACTTCGGATAATTTGAAATATGTCCGTGTCCTCGATATCAAAGGGGAAGAAAAAACGCTTACCTTAGATGATTTACATTTTGAATATCGTACTTCAGCAATTCAAAGAGATACCTTATTCGTGACTGAAGCTGTATTCGAATTGTCGCCAAAATCAAAAGAAGAAATCCGCTTAAAAATGGATGACAATAACCAACGTCGAATTCTTAAACAACCACTTCACTTACCAAGTAACGGTTCAGTTTTCAAAAGACCTGAAGGTTATTACGCCGGTAAGTTAATTTCTGATTCAGGCTTACAGGGAGTCCAAATAGGCGGGGCGCAATTGTCAACCAAGCACGCTAATTTTATCGTGAACGTGGATGGTGCCAAAGCTCAAGACTATTTGGATTTAATCGACTTAGTTAAGCATCGTGTTTTAGAATCCCAAGGCGTCAAGATGGAACTAGAAGTTAAGTTAATCGGGAGAGGCTTAAATGACTAGTAAAATTCTGACTCTAAAAAATGGTTTTCACATTTGGACAAACACTGTCGGCTCTAATAACCCAATTAAAATGATTACTCTTCATGGAGGACCTGGTGAAACCAATGAAGGGTTTGAACTTTGGGGAGAATTTTTAAAAGATCAGGACTTAGAAATTACTCGCTATGATCAACTAGGCAGTTTTTATTCCGATCAACCAGACTTTGTAAATCATCCTGAACTTGCTGAAAAGTATTTGAACATCGATTATTTTGTCGAGGAATTAGAAGAAATCAGAACGCAGTTGGGTTACGAGAAATTCATTCTCGTCGGTAATTCATGGGGCGGAATGATTGCTCAACAATATGCTCTTAAATATCAGAAAAATTTAAGTGGATTAATTATTATGAGTATGACTTCTCGAGAAGCTGACTATGGTGAAGCATTACATGAAATTCTCCACCGTACTGAATCGATTGAAAATGCTAATTATGTTGATCAACTTTTGGCTGATGAAATTTATGACGATGAACGAGAAAACGAAATTTTAGGGCGGATGTTCGGTAATTATTTCGGCCGGTTCGATGCTCCCAGAACTTCGCATTTGATTGATGTAAAAAATCACTTTGTGGATGAATATATGCTGGGAAAGAATCCGTTCGTTTCTAACGGCACTCTAGCCGGCTGGGATGTCGAAAATAAAGTTCATCAAATTAAAGTTCCGACATATTTAACTTTCGGCGAAGACGATTTATTTGCCAAAGAAAAAATTGATCTCCTACATAAAAATATCGCCGGTTCGACCTTAGACTTCACCCCGAACGGTACACACATTCATTCTCGAGAATTTCCTGAAATATTTTTCGGTAATTTAATTAAATGGTTAGAAAAAAATAAAGCTGAGTTCTTATAAAATTCGAACTCAGCTTTTTAAGTTGCACCGTTACCTTATCTAGATTTATTCAAGACCTACTTGAGCTTTGGAAGTAGTTAGATAGCTTCCATCAGATTGTTTTGCAAATGTGATTGCTACATTTGAACCGATACTGCCGTTGGTGTTTGTCCATGATGAAATTCTAGCGCCAATTCCGGCCACATCTGAATCCGTATTTGAATCTGGTTCACCGAATTTTGAAACCAATTCGTCGTAACTAGTTCCTCCAGCACCCTGACTCATGATGTCTCCTTCGACAACCGCGTCGTAGTCAGCTTTTGTCCATTCACCAGTACTTTTCTTTACTGAAAAACTACTTGATGATTCTTTTTGCGAATTTTGAGATGAAGATTCTACGCTAGAACTAGCTTTTTTAACTGCAGAACCAACGCTTTTTGAAGCTTCCTTTGAAACCTGTTTACCAGCCTCAGAAACGGCACCGTTAATTCCAAACGAAATTAATAACGCAACGGCCGATAAAGCGGTGGCGACAATTGATATCACTTTCTTATTTTTCCAATTAAGTCCCAATGCAATTAGTCCCAGTACAAGACCGATAAAACCTAAGAAGATGCTTAGGAAATTAATTACTGGTATCCAAGAAAATACCAATCCTAATCCGCCAAATACGATCCCAACAATTCCTAGTCCAATGACTTTCTCTTTTTCTTTCATAATGTCCTCGATTATTTATTTCGGTTTAACTGAAATTCTTTAACCAAACTACGAATCCATCTTTTACCGTAACCAGTTAAGTCACTAAGAATCGCAACATCAATTTGTTCTTCTTGTTCGATTTGGTGGACAATCAGCAATTTAACTTTTTCTTTTGAATAGACGTGGTCTGGAAAATTCCATTGTCCGCCACCGAACTGGCGAACCAATTCATGGAAATATTTTTCGTTTCCGTCAACGGCTTCAAACATTACTAAGTAGACGTCTCCAAGTAGTTCTTTGTTAATTTCTTTCTTCACATCAATAAACCGTGAATTCATTGTATTAACACTCCTTATGTCTTTTCTAGTGAATGAGTAGTTGTAATTCTTACCGAACTCTACACACTTCACCATTAAGAGGCGTGTTTTTTCTGAAAGTTTTTGGACACGAAAAAACCTAGAACATTTACGCTCTAGGTCTCAAATATTTAGGCTGTGGCTGGATTTTCAGCCATAGTGATATTACGTACTTCATCTAATGCTAGTGAGCATTTTTGTTTTGAAGGTTCACCCGCTAGAATCTCCTGAGCTTTTTGCAACACGTGGTCAGCATTTGCACACAAATCAACGTCTTGATCGTCAACTAAGATTTTAGCTTGTGCCACCACGTGATGTGCATAATCATTAATTACGTTAACCTCTTGGGTAGTTAGAATCGCATCGGAAATTGTTTTTTCACAATGTTGAATTTGAATAAACACATCTCTAAAGTCATCGGGTGAATAAGCGGTGTAGAGCGACAAGTAGATATTCCTAAACAGCTTCACTACATCCGGATCTCCATCAACTTTATAAGTTTGAGCCAACGAGTAGAACGAATCAATTGATTCTTTAATAAATGCACGGTTCGAATTTCTAAAGTCACTTAGTTTTGTCGTGAACGACTTAATTGCGTCAGCTAAATCTTTAACCTTAGGACGTTTCTTAGCCATTTCGCGTTCAACTTTGTTGTACCCACGCTTAATGACATCGTCCTCACGAGCCTGCACGTAAGTTTCTAGAATGTGACGCGCTGTGAGTTTAAGAATATCTATAGAGCGGAGATCTTTTTCGTCAATTAACTTTTTAGTCATATCGCGGAGTTTGACAATTGCAGTCGTCTCTGGTGAAATTTTGTCACAGTCAGGAGCATCTTTAATCATTTTTTCAGCGGCCAGCCGTGCATATACAAAGTCAGCATCTTGTCCAATCCCAGCTTTTTCAGCTTTTTGACTAATACGTTCAAT
>JAISIV010000144.1 GCA_031261865.1 Lactobacillaceae bacterium
ACTAGTGGATCAATTCAAATTTTCGGTCACGATGTTCTAAAAGATCCAAACTACGCTCGTTCTGTTTTTGGATTAACAGGACAATATGCGTCGGTTGATGAAGATTTATCTGCAAAAGAAAACCTGATGATTTTTTCAAGATTGAATGGATTGTCACGCAAGGATGCTAAAAAAAGAACGCAGGAATTATTAGAAGAATTCTCATTGACGGATTCCGCTGACAAAGCTATTGAGAATTTTTCCGGTGGTATGCGTCGACGTTTAGATTTAGCAGTTAGTTTAATTGCAAGACCAGCCATCATCTTTTTGGATGAACCTACGACTGGCTTGGATCCAAGAACTCGATTACAAATGTGGGACACCATAAGGGCATTGGTCGATCTTGGGTCAACAATAATTCTCACAACACAGTACTTAGAAGAAGCCGATCAGTTGGCCGATAGAGTAGCACTCATAGACCACGGCAAGTTGGTTACAATCGGCACACCTTTAGAGTTGAAAGAAGAAATTGGTGGACTTACGTTACATATGGAGTTTAAAGATAGAGAGCAGACCGGAACGGCGGTTGGAATTATTGAAACTGAATTAAAAGTTGAAACCGTAGTTAACGATAAAAATATCAATGTACCAATCAAAGATGTCAATGTCGTTTCAAGTGTCCTCCAAAAATTAAATGAAGTGGGACTTGATTTGAGTAATTTAAATATTGAGCAGCCATCGCTAGACGACGTTTTCTTGAAGATGACAGTGGGGAAAAATTAAATGAATACACAAATAAGAAAAAATAATTTAATAGCCAATGTAGCAACAATGGCCTATAGAAATTTATTGAAAACATTACACAATCCAGATAAATTATTAGACGTCATCGTGCAACCAGTTTTGTTTATGGTTATGTTTGGATATTTGTTTGGAGGTGCTATTTCAGGAAACGTTCATGCTTATTTACCAATCATTGTTCCCGGAATCCTAATGCAAGCTTTGATTTCTGCAGCAAGTGGATCGGGAAGTCAAATTAGTGACGATTTACATTCAGGTATTTATGATCGATTTAAGTCACTACCGATAGCTAATATTGCACCACTTGCTGGGCAGCTATTCGCAGACACTCTCCGCTTACTTATCGCTGCTGTGGCTTCTTTGATTACCGGATTTTTAATGGGCTGGCGTCCAGAAGCCCCTTTTCAGTGGGTTCTAGTGGTTTTGTTGCTCGATGTTTTTTTGGGATGGGCGCTCAGTTGGATTTTCCCTTTTTATGGCTTGATTGCAAAAAGTTCTAGTGTAGTCGAAAGTGTTTCTTTAATGACAATGCTTCTTTTAACTTTCTTATCTAATGCCTTCGTCCCGCTCAAAAGTCTATCTGGTGTCATGAAAATTGTTGTTGAGATTAATCCAATTACGCATGTCATCAACTCCACTCGTTCTATGTTGAATCAAGGTATTTGGACAAATGAAGCTTGGATTGTCCTTATTGCTGGAGTAGTCGTAGTTTTGATTTTTGCCCCACTTACAGTGAGTGTTTATAACAAGAAAAATTAGTCGTATAGTGAAGTTATGAAAGCAAAGACGGTTACAGTTAGACAAATTGAGGACGAATTTTTCGTTAACTTACCTGATGATTTCGGAGTACAAGCTAATGCGGAATTTTTGGCAGTTCATAAAAATGGTGCTCTAATTCTTGTTCCGAAAATTGAAAATCCATTCGAGTCAATCGAGGAAGGATCAATAAAAGAATTAGAGGAATTTAATATTTTACCTGAGGAGTTTTCAAATGAGTAAGTTCAAACAAGGCGATATTGTTGTTATGAATTTCGATCCCTCAATTGGCGAAGAAATTAGAAAACGTCGTCCAGCTGTCGTGATTAGTTCGGACAAATATAATCTGGTTTCCGATTTGATAATTGTCTCCCCGATAACATCTGAACTAAAAGACCTCCCCACTCGTTTTAACCTGAATGGTTATCAAGATGTGGAAGGTCAGGTTAACACTATGCAAATTTATTCTGGCGATTCAGTTAAACGTGAAGCTAAAAAAGTTGATCACATGAAGGATCATGAACTGCTGCAAGTTCTGCAATTGCTTGGGAATAATTTTGATTTGTCACTTTGATTTTTAGAAGAGTTAGTTTTGTCTCTTTTTTTATATTTCTCAATTCGCACGAATTACGCAAAATGGGAAGCCTACTTCCTAATTTGCATAATTTATGTAAAATGGGAAGTATGATTAAACGAGAGCTAGAATCGTCACTCAAAAGATTACAAAAGACCATGCCCGTTCTTGCAGTCATTGGGCCAAGACAATCGGGAAAAACAACTTTGATCAGAGAGGTATTCCCTGATTACGAATACTTTAACCTTGAAAAACAAGAAGACATAGATTTAATTTCAAAAAACCCAGAGAACTTTTTTAAAAATCATTCGAGAAATGTAATTCTGGATGAAGTGCAAAAAATGCCCGAACTACTATCGAGAATTATGATTACAGTCGACGAAACAAGAGCTTTAGGCAGTTTTGTCATTTCAGGATCTGAAAATCTTTTACTATCTGAAAAGATATCTCAATCACTCGCTGGTAGAGTTGGCTATGTTACGTTACTCCCGACATCCTTAAAAGAAAGATCTCTGGATCTGGATGATGACTATTTTTCAGATTCGATAATGGATAATTTGTTTAAAGGTGGCTATCCTGCCGTTTATCAAAATAATGTGATTCCGTCTGAATATTATTCAAATTATATTTCCACTTATATCGAGAGAGATGTAAGACAAGTTTTGAATATCAAAGATTTAGTTAGCTTTAGAAAACTGCTGGTGTTACTGGCAAATTCAGTTGGTTCAGAAGTGAATTATGCGACTCTATCAAAGCAGGTAGGCATATCCACGAAGACAATTCAAAATTGGTTATCAATTTTGGAGGCGACGTACATTATTTTTAGACTGCAACCATATTTTGATAATTTCGGAAAAAGAATCGTTAAATCGCCAAAAATATTTTTTTATGACACAGGTATCTTGTTGTATCTCCTGGGATACAGTATGGATGATTTAGGACGTGATACGACACTTTACGGTCATGTCTTTGAAAATTTAGTTATCACAGAGGTAATTAAAAACCTGACAAACCTAAATATTCAACCCGATGTATATTTTTTCAAAGCATCATCTCAAGATGAAGTTGATTTAATAATTGGTCATGGATTCCGGCAGACATTAATCGAAATTAAATCAGCAAATATTGTTAACAGGAATTTCTTTAAGGGTTTGAACTATTATCAAGCGGTCGCCGCGGCAAAACATGATGTCTCGAGACAATTTTTAATTTATAACGGCCAAAGAGAGAATGTTTCCGGCAGACAATTACTAAATTGGCAAGAAATAGATGAGGTTACTGACTACTACGACAGCCAGAATTGATATACTAAAAACAACGTTAGAGGATTAGAAAAGTTTTTGAATTTTCAGAAAGCAAACGGCGATGTGAGTTTGTAATTCAGCTTTTTGAAGGTTGCTAATGGAAACATAAATTAATATTTAAGTGTTCGTCTAAAGATGAGAACTCAGGTGGTACCACGTGGAAGCGCCCTGGGATTTTATCTTTAGGCGTTTTTTATTTAAGTGGGAGAAAAAATGGACAATCTTTACAACGAATACATCAACTCAGCTCGCGGAATGCTTTATCTAGCAACCTCAGAAAACAACCAACCTAGTGTTCGAGGAGTTGGTTTTTCAAAATCAGATACGAATGATAATGTTTTCTATATTGTCACTCAACCAACTTCAGCCAAAGTTGCTGAAATTAAAGCAAACTCAAATGCTGCATTCACAACCCCAATCGATATGGCTACGGGCATGCGTATGGGAAGCAATCGAGCAACTATTAAAGTTTCAGACAAAAAATGGGAAGACGTTGCTCATCTATTTACCAATCCAGGTTGGCATAACGGGCATCCTCATCCAGAAAATGAAATTGTGCTTGAATTGTCGTTCCCTTCAGTTGTTGTTCAAAGTTATGCGCAAGAACAATTGGAGATTGCTTTTTGACAAATGAAACGGATTCCCATATTGCCACACAAAATGATCAGCTTTTGAGTTGGTCAAGAACGCAGAGAAACGTTTTAATTATCGGAGATGTAGGTTTTTGGGTTCTGATGATATGGATTCTATTAGCGACTTTCAACCCTCTTAATCCTAACGCTGGGGACGGTCCGGGAACGATTGTCTTTGCCCTGGCGGGAATCATGTTGTTTTGGTTTTTATCCCTAGGAATCAAGCAATTAAAATTGGCAGGTATCCAGTTCAGAAAAATACTGAGTTGGTTGAATGGGTTGACAATTTATATCATCTTTGCAGCAATCTCTTTTATACTCCAGTTTTTTGTATTCAAAGGAGAAAATAAATTCTTAAATGATTTTGCTCCATTTGCTTATTTGTGGGCTCAGCCTGCGCTGATTGCTGTTTTTGTCATTAATCTAATCCTTATTTCGCGGTACAAACAAGCAAAGATAACCCTTATTAAGAAAGGAAAATAATGGAAAAACTCAGCTTACAGCAAATAAATAAATTAGGTGAATTTGTCCGCGGCGTTGGTCATGATTCATTGGATCAAGATTTTGAAGTTCATCAAAAACAAGTTCGGAACGACTTAGTAACGACGGTTGATGTCGGAAATGAACGCAAGCTAAAATCATTTATTCAAGAGATGCGTCCCAAAGCCAATTTCATTGGTGAAGAATTAAGCCCAAGAGATGTCAGTTTAGATGGCGAAGTTTGGATGATTGATCCGATTGATGGCACGATGAATTTTGTCAAAACCCACGACTATTTCGGAATCATGCTAGCCATGTATTACGATGGCGAACCGGTATTCGGAATGATTCTAGATGTGCCTGTCGATAAATTAGTTTGGGGACAAACCGGAGACGGCGTTTGGATTAATGACGAACAAGTAAAACCAATGCATCGCGATCGACTAGAAGATGGAATTTTATTATTATCGGCCCACTCATTAATGGGGCTTTACGATCAGGAATATCCATTAGCTAGAAGAGCGTTAACAATCCGGATTTATGACGCGGCTTCAATTTCAATTATTCGAGTAATTGAAGGAAAAGCTGCTGGATATCTCGCTTATTTAAAAACGTGGGATGTAGCTGCCGGATACGCGATCTTAAAAGAATTGGGATTGCCAGTTGTCACAATCGATGGAAAGAAAATTGATATTTTAAATCCCGGACAAGTCATGTTCGGTGTGAACCCAAAGGAGAAATAATATGCGCGAAGTAAATATGCCAACCAAATATAATCCAACCGAAGTTGAAGCTGGTCGTTACGACAAATGGCTTGAAGCTAACTACTTTAGTCCGGAAGCCAATAAGGCCATTCAAGGAAATGAGCCAGCTCCTTATTCAATTGTCATCCCGCCACCAAACGTTACTGGAAAGTTGCATTTAGGACATGCTTGGGACACTACTTTACAAGATATGATCATTCGCCAAAAGCGCATGCAAGGTTACGACGTTTTGTGGTTGCCTGGAATGGACCATGCTGGAATCGCCACTCAAGCTAAAGTTGAGGCTCGTTTACGTGAAGAAGGTGTTACTCGTTATGACTTGGGCCGCGAAAAATTCGTTGAACAAGTTTGGGATTGGAAAGATGAGTATGCTTCAATCATTAAATCTCAGTGGGGCAAGATGGGATTGTCTCTTGATTATTCGCGCGAACGTTTTACTTTGGATGAAGGTTTAAATAAAGCCGTTAATAAAGTTTTCGTTGACCTTTATAACAAGGGTCTTATTTACCGCGGCGAATACATCATCAATTGGGATCCAGAAGCTCAAACGGCATTGTCCGATATCGAAGTTATTTATCAAGATGATCCAGGACACTTCTATCATGTTGCTTACAAGTTCGCCGACGGCAGTTCATTTGACGGCAAAGATTATATCGAAATTGCAACTACTCGCCCTGAAACTATGTACGGGGATGTGGCGATTGCTGTTAATCCTAAAGATGAACGTTATTCCTCACTAGTTGGAAAAGAGGTCGTTGTTCCAGTTGTCGGACGCACGATTCCAATTATTGCAGACGACTTTGTTGAACTTGATTTTGGAACTGGAATGGTTAAGATTACGCCTGCTCATGATCCAAATGATTTTGAAGCTGGAAACCGCAATAACCTCGAACGCATCAACACTATGAATGGAGATGGAACCATGAATGAGTTGGCCGGTCCTTTGAACGGGATGAAGGCAATTGATGCACGCCAGAAGATGAGCGAATTATTGGAAGCCGACGGCGCTATGTTGGGTATCGAAGACTACACTCATTCTGTTGGACACTCCGAACGTACTGGCGCAGTTGTTGAACCTCGTTTGTCTACCCAATGGTTCGTAAAGATGGAACCTTTGGCAAAGCAAGCGCTTGAAATGCAACAAAACGCCGACGAAAAAGTCAACTTCTACCCAGGTCGTTTCGAAGATGTCTTTACTCGTTGGATGGAAAATATTCGCGACTGGGTTATCTCTCGTCAACTTTGGTGGGGTCATCAAATTCCTGCTTGGTATAGAGGGGATGAAATTTACGTAGGTGAAGTAGCCCCCGATGGCGTTGGTTGGGAACGTGATTCTGACGTTTTGGACACCTGGTTTAGCTCGGCACTATGGCCATTTTCAACAATGGGTTGGCCAAATGTTGAAGCCGAAGATTTCAAAAAGTATTTCCCTACTTCAACTCTTGTAACTGGATACGACATTATCTTCTTCTGGGTTGCTCGTATGATGTTCCAATCTAAAGAATTCACAGGTCAACGTCCATTTGAAAATGTTTTGATTCATGGTCTTGCTCGTGATTCTGAAGGTCGTAAGATGTCTAAGTCTCTTGGTAACGGAATTGACCCAATGGATGTTATTGAAAAATATGGAGCCGATGCATTGCGTTGGTTCTTGTCTACAGGATCTACTCCAGGTCAAGATATTCGTTTTAGTTATGACAAGATGGATGCCGCGTGGAATTTCATTAACAAAATTTGGAATGTTTCTCGTTTTATTTTGATGAACATTGAAGACGACACGAAAGTAGAAGTGCCATCTGATTTGAATTTGTCTGACAAATGGATTTTGTCTCGCTTGAATTCAACGGTTGCAAACGTAACTCGTAATTTCGATAAGTTCGAATTTGGTGAAGCAGGACGTGCTTTGTACAACTTTATTTGGAACGACTTTGCTGATTGGTATATCGAAATGAGTAAGGAAGTTTTGAATTCCGAAAGTGAACACAAAGTGGCTGTTCAACAAATCTTGGTTTATGTTTTGGATCAAGTATTACGTTTGTTGCACCCAATCATGCCATTCGTTACTGAAGAAATCTGGCTAACTATTCCGCACGATGGTGATAGTCTAGTTATTTCTGAATATCCAGTTGTTCATGATTCGCTAGACAATCCTGATGCCGAAAAGGCAATTGCTAGTTTGATTGATTTGATCACTGCCGTGCGTAATATCCGCAATGAAGCTGGCGCTGGATTTAAGACTGAAATTGATTTGGTTATTAAAACCAGCGATACCGACTTAATTGATATTTTCGAATCAAATATCGCTTACATTAATAAGTTTGTTAACCCTAAAGATTTGCAGATCGGAGCCGACGTTGAAGTACCAAATCAATCAATGAGCAAGATTATTTCCGGTGCCGAAATCTATGTTCC
>JAISIV010000052.1 GCA_031261865.1 Lactobacillaceae bacterium
ACAGATATCTACGAGAAGTTGATTAAAGGTTACACTGAGAAGCAATGGGGACGTAAGGCTACGGAATTGCCAGCCTTCATTATCAAGCGTTTGCCTGTTCGTTTCATTTACGATAACAATTACTTTAATCACCGTTACCAAGGTATTCCTATCGGAGGATACACACAAATTTTCGAGAAGATGTTGGACAACGATTTGATTGATGTGCGCTTGAATGAAGATTTCTTCGAGCACAAGGATGAATACATTGCAGAGTTCCCTCGCATCTTGTATACGGGAATGATTGACCAATTCTTCGATTACAAGTTCGGAGAATTGGAGTACCGTTCACTGCGCTTCGAGCACGAAGTTATCGATTCAGACAATTATCAAGGAAATTCAGTTATCAACTATACTGATGCTGAGACGCCTTATACACGTGTTATGGAATGGAAGCACTTCGACGGTTTGGCTGACGAAGGCAAAACAATCATCACGCGTGAATACCCACAAACTTGGGATCGCACGAAGGAAGCTTACTACCCAGTTAACGACGAGAAGAACACGAACTTGTACAAGGAATACGCTAAGGAGGCTCGCCAACACAAGGAGCAATTCATCTTTGGCGGACGTCTAGGACAATACCGTTACTTCGATATGGACCAAGTCTTTAATGCAGCCTTGAATGAGGTACGTAAGGAGTTCAAGATTCCTTCAAGCTTCAACTTCGCTCACGACGAAGAACACTAAGAGCCATTTTAAACTGACCGGCACTTTTCGTGGCTGGTCGGTTTTTCTTATTTGAATAGGTATAGGGGTGAGGTTATGATACACATTTTACGTTTTAAAAGAAAAAGTATTTTGATTTATAGTTTATTTGTTATTTTGGCTATTTTAGCGATTGTGCCGTTTTTGCCAATGATGAGGTTGTATGGTCAAGGAGACTTACTTTTTCATTTGAATCGAATTTATGGCTTAGTTGATGGGTTGAAATCAGGGGAGTTACCATACCGTGTCTTTAATGTTATGGCAGACACCGGTAGCGCTGTGAATTTCTTTTATCCATTTGTTTATCTACTTGGGTTCGCTGCTTTGTTTGCGGTGTTACCAAATGATGTCTTTGCATTTTACGCTGGCGAAGCAATTCTGCTGTTTGTGACATTAGTAGTTGCTTATCGTGCGATGATGGCGTTTAGCAAGAAGAACATGACTCGCTCATTTTTGTTTGCGGTTTTGTATGGATTTGCGGCTTATCGCACTTATCTTGCTTTTGATCAATTCGTACTTGGTGAAGCCTTTGCGTACGCATTTTTACCACTGGCCTTCCTAGGGTTATACAACGTAGTTCTTGGCAATTTTAAAAAGTGGCAGACCCTCGCAATAGGTGTATCACTAGTGCTATATGCACATATGTTAAGCACCGTTTTGATGATTGGGTTGTTCATCATTTTAATCATTGTGGCGTTATTATCGAAAAAGATAACTGATATCCGACAACGTATTTACTCGCTGTTGAAAGCTGTTGGCTTGACGCTTCTGTTGGCCGTGGCTGTATATGTACCATTTGTATATGCTTATGAACAAACGAAAATTACGACGACTGTCCAGCAGCACATAATTTTTCTGAATGGGTTCGGTGAAAATGTTTTACGTTCCTTAAATGACCAATATCAAAACATTGGTATACTGGGTATATTGGCTCTGGTGAGTGGATTCGTTGTATTGTTCAAAAAGAACTACTCTCTAAATTTGTTTTGGTGGGTTACCGGATCTGTCTTGTTTGTGACGGGAACTTCGGTATTCCCATGGCATGCACTTCCGTTTGCAATTCAGTCGCTCGTGCAATTTCCGTACCGTCTTTTTGGGATGGCAACTCTATTCTTGATGGTTTTCTTGTCAAAGTTTCTGGTTGACATTTTTGCCTCACGAAAAAATTCGGGTTGGCTCCTAACTGTTGTAACATTATTTGCGTTGGTTGGTTGGTTCGGTAAAGCAGCCGAATTCATTGTTGCGCGGCACGAACAACCGACGTTGATTAACAAGAATGGCGACGGCAAGCAGATGTATGTATTTAGTGCAGATTCTAACCAACTTCAAAGTATCGTGAGCGAAGATTATGGATACATCGGAATGGTAGATTATGCCCCAACTTCCGCATGGATTCCAATGAATAGGGATTCGATTTTACGAGGTGAGGTGCTTGAAAACAATAAGTTGGTTGATTACTCACATCATGAGACCGTTTCATCAAAATATTTTTCGTTTAAATTATCCAAAGCGGGTAACGTCGATTTGCCAATTTTCAGATATGGCAATGAAATTGTTATAGTAGATGGAAAAGTTGTAAACTCAAGCCAATCCAGCCGTGGTACAGTTCAATTAAAGTTGGATGCTGGGAATCATGTTGTTGAGGTTTCGTATACCACACCAACATGGATTTACGCTGTATGGCTAATTTCTGGCTTGGGTTGGATTACGATTGTGTTGTTCAGCATTAGGCATCGCCATGGTAAATTTGAATAATATGTAGCCTTTTAAGACTACATGCGGTTTTCAGGGGTGTGCATTTTGGTTATAGGTGTGATATCGGTCAACGTTTTTTGAGATGTGTATAGATCTAGAGCTTTGAAAATCATTTCAAAGAAAGTACGGAGGATTAATTGCCTTGTGTCAAATAAAAACGACTTGCGTTTCCTTGAGAGAATAGCAAGTCGTTTTTTAGCATTAGGGAATACTCCCACAATTAATGTGCGTTCTGTTTAGCCACTTGAACGATGGATTCATTTGTTTCAGATGCTTTTCTGATTATCGTTTTTATATCCGAACGAGCAAATGAGTCCGCGGGTATCCCTGCAGCGGTTAACTCTTTTATTGCAGAATCTATCATAGCGTCTGTAATCTCGGTTCCGTCGGCCGTCAGGTTCGGGTCATAATCCGGGCCACCCGTGTACGTGCTGCTAGAACTTGATGCACTCGATTGTGTCTTGTTGGATTCTTTACTTGAACTACTCAATCCGGTTTGACTTTTTTTGCCAGAGGTAGCACTGAGGCTTGAGGTAGAATTGTTGCGTGTGACTGAAGTCGTAATGAATGCTATGCCTACCCCCAAAGCGGCAGCTGTGAATAAAGAAAGAATAATTTTTGTACTTTTGTTCATAAGAAACCTCCGTGATTCAACACAAGTATAACATTAAATAAACACCTTCTGGGGCTCACTCGTAAAACAATTGAGACATCAATGAGAGATAATTGCAACGCAGTATGGCTATACTACAGACGGTTACTTAAGAATTCTAGAGCGGATTTATGCTATTATTAATTGTCTAAAAAATATTGGGAGGAAGAAATGGGAAAGAAGAGATTACAAGGTCTTTTGTTGATTTTGACATTGATCATAGGTTTGGTAGTTCCAAATATTATTGGCCGAGCTGACGGGGTGCCCCAGCTCGTAGCTGGCAGTGGAGGTATTCCAAGAACGGATGTTTTGGATGTTTCTTCATGGCAACAAAATATTTCTGTTGATACCTATCGGATCATGAAAAATTACGGTGTCAAAGGCGTTATTGTGAAGGTTTCTGAGGGAACTGGATACATCAATCCTTATGCTTCAGCGCAAATTAATAATGCGAAAGCGGCTGGATTGACGGTCGGAGCATACCATTATTCTACATATACAAATACCTCAGAAGCTCGCGCGGAGGCTAATTACTTCGCCAATGCTGCCAAGTCACTGGGCGTGAGCAGTGGTGCTGTCATGGCCGATGACTTGGAAGACGCCACTACAAAAGTTGGAGGTGTCCAAGATAATGCGATGGCGTTTCGCAATCAGCTGAAGGCTGATGGATTTTCTCGCCCAATCTTGTATACCTACACAAGCTATGTCTCTCAAACTGGGCTTAATTTAAGTGCATTCGGAGATGCAACTATATGGATTGCTTCTTATCCATATGAACCCTCCTCTAGCAATTTATGGTATACACAATATGGTATGTGGCAATTCAATAGTAGGACCACATTTCCTGGTGTGAGTGGAGAATTCGATGTATCAATCGACTACAAGGGAGTCATGACTGGTGGTGACTATGTTACATCAACGAACTCTGTATACAAGTATGGAACAGTCAGCCAGTCAGGTCGTAATGACGGCATTTATGAGGGTGCCCCATGGAATGTTAGCGGGAATAATTTTTGGCAATATGCTCCCCAATTTGAAGGACAACACGTTCTTTTTGATGAAGAAACAAAAACTTCAAACTCGAACGGTGTCACATGGGGAAGCTGGTTACAGACGTCAGGGATTCGCGCGTATATTGACGAGGGAGCAATCTCCAATTTGAATGACGTTGAAACCGCAGATAAAAATGCCTATTTCAATAACGGAAGTACAGGCCGAAGTGACGGTGTATACAGCTATGCACCTGGAAACTTTTTGGGTGCAGATTACAAGGGTTCAATTAAAGACCTTGGTCTGGATTCAAAATATGCTCATGTTGTAAATACTATCGAGGTGGATGGTGTTACATGGTATCGCGGAAAGATTTCAGGCCAATATTATTGGTTCGATAGTCGAGCTGTTAGATTGGATACGACAGCTCCAAAATCGGTTGACTATATCGCAACCATTAATCAACAGGGACGAGGGGATGGCATCTATCAGGATCGTCCCTGGGAATTCGAACCTGATTTCGTTGGACAAGCAAATCAGTTCAATGGCCAGGACGTGAACGTAACAAGCGAATGGACAACTGAAGATGGCGTCACTTGGATTGGCTTTGTGATGAATGGGCACACTGTCTATATGGACAAGAATGGCGTTTCAAATTTAAGAAA
>JAISIV010000053.1 GCA_031261865.1 Lactobacillaceae bacterium
GTGAAGTTTGTCCAACTCATATTTTCATTAAGAGTTCCCCTAAGAATATCGATTAAAGTTGTCTTACTTGCAGTACGGCCTAATTCTGTAACCTCTAATACTGCCCCGATTATGGATTCAGCTAATTTAGTTTCGTCGACTGCTGGCCTTGCATCTAAACAGTTTGTGCATCGACCACAGTTTTCAATATCTTCACCAAAATAACGCATGATATATCGTTGCAAACACATTTGAGTTGAACCATATCGAATCATTTCTTGTAGTTTATTTAATTGAACATCTCGAAATTCTGGTGATTGATTTTCGCTGTGATCAATGAAAAATCTTTGGGTGTCGGCATCTGATGTTGAATACAAAAGGGTAACTTCACTGTCTAAACCATCACGTCCAGCACGACCGATTTCTTGATAATAAGCTTCAATTGTCCCCGGCATGTTGTTGTGAATCACGTAACGGACATTTGATTTATTGATGCCCATACCAAAAGCAACGGTGGCAACAATCACATCAGCTTCGTCATATAAAAACGCATGCTGAGCTTCAGTTCTTTCTTGATCGCTGAGACCTGCGTGATATCTACGAGCGTTAATATTGTTAGCTACTAAAAACTCGGTGATTTCTTCAACTTCTGCTCTTTTACTAGCGTAAATAATGCCAACTTCATTGGCATGTGCTTTAACGTATCTAAGAATAAAATCCAGTTTTTGTTTTTTTGACAAACCGTGTTCCATTTTCAAAACTAAGTTAGGTCGATATGGACTGGTTTTTACGACTTTTTGAATTTCCAACAAATCCACAATTTCTTCTTCAACTCGTTTTGTAGCTGTCGCCGTCAAGGCTAAAACTCTTGGATGTTGCGGTAAATTTTGAATGTAGTTGACTGAATTCAAATAAGCGGGTCGAAAATCGTGTCCCCATTGCGACAATGAATGGGCTTCATCGATGACGACTAAAGAGAGATTTAATTGTGACAAGAAACTATAAAAATATTCATTTTCCAAACGCTCAGGTGCAATGAAAACAAATTTATAAAGGCCGCGATAAATTTCTTGCTTCCTTTTTTCTTGTTCTTCAGGACTTAAAGCACTGGTTAATTCTGTAGCCGTGACCCGGGCGGAAATAAGTTCATCAACTTGGTTTTGAATCAAAGAAATAAGTGGCGAAATAACCAACGTGATTCCTGGCAGAAGTAGGCCTGAAATTTGATAAGTAATTGATTTCCCACCACCAGTCGGCATAATACCCAGAGTTTTCTGGCCTGCCAAAACTGAATTGATAATGTCCAATTGTCCTTCACGAAAGGCGCTATATCCATATATTTTTTCTAATAAAGTGTTGGGGGTTTCCATAGTTTAATCCTCGAGTAGCCAATCTGAAACTAATTTAACGTCAATCCCTTTTTCATAAACTAGCCGCCCGTTGTCTATCCCCACTAACAGTGTTTTGGGATAATTGTCTCGAATATTCAGTAGGTTGTCGATTTCTCGTTGGCTGTTTTCCGGCATCGTATAGGTTACTTGAAAATAAGACCTTTGCCCTTTTTTATCCGCAACGAAATCGATTTCCTTCCCATTAATTTTTGTAAAGTGAACATCAAAATCTTTTCTTAGAAGTTCAATAAACACCACGTTTTCTAAACGTGTTCCTAAGTTAGTCCTTTTTAAACTTGGGTTAATTTGCGAGTTCATGATTCCTACATCATTAACGTAAAATTTGGAATCCGTTCTCAATCTTTGAGATCCACGAATATCTACTTCGTTAATCTCGTAAAACATATAAGCTTGTTTAAACAAATCAACGTATTGTCTAATTTTTTCAGATGAAATGTTGTAACCAGCATTATTCAATCTATTTCTTAAGTTCGTCAGATTTATTTCACTGTGAACGGAATCCATTAAAATCTGCGAAATAACCCTTAATTTATTTTGGTCGATAGTTCCCCCTCTCAAAGAAACATCTCGTAAGATAATGCTGTCGTAAATGTCTGACAATTCTTTGATTGTTTTTTCAGGATCCAAATCGTCAATATCGGCAGATGGCATTCCGCCAAAATTCAAATATTGTTGTAAGGCTGCCGCATCATTTTCAATGTTGGAATATTGTTTGAATTCCGAAAACGAGAAAGGATAAATATCGAATTTCACGTAACGACCAGACAATAAAGTTGCTAGTTCACCGGACAAAATAGACGCATTAGAGCCGGTGATATAAATATCGGAGTCGAAATCAACACGAAGACTATTCACAATTTTTTGCCAATCTTTGGCTATTTGGATTTCGTCAAAAAAGAAATAGACTTTCCCTTTAATTTTCGAAACACGATTTTTCAAATATTGATAAAAATCATCGGGGTTTTGAGCCAATTTTTGGTTATCGTAAGACTCGAAATTCAATGAAATAATGTTTTCATTACTAACACCATATTCGCTTTTTAAAACGTCTTGAATTTGATTTAAAAAAACCGATTTTCCCGACCTTCTAATTCCGGTAAGGATTTTAATTTTGTCGTTATTAATATAGGGTTTTATCTCATCGAGATTTTTTTGGCGTGTGATCATAATTCAATTATATTGAAAACGGGACAAATATGTCCCAAATTTTCCAAATATACAAAAAAAGGGACAAATATGTCCCGTTTATTCAGCAGAATTATTTTTGTCAATTGTCGCTTGAAGCATTTGTTGAAAAACATCATTGATGTCTGAGTTTTTCAAAGATTTAAAACCTTGTTCTGTAGAACCACCAGGGGTCATAACTGCATCGGCGACCGATTGCAAATCAGCATCAACTGGCATTTGAAAAAGTGTTCCAATAAATGTTTGTAAAGAAAGTTTAAGAGCGGTTGTCCCATCAAGACCAACCCGTTCGGCAGAAAAAGCATAACTTTGAATAATACCAGCAACAAAAGCGGGGCCAGATCCGGCAACGGCACTTACGGCAGCGAACTTATCCTCATCAATAATTTCAGCAGTTCCTAATTGATTAAAGAGATCCAAATATGTGTCGACTTGGGCGAAATCCTTTTCAAACGCTAATGCAGTAAAACCGACTTTTTTGGAAACATTTACGTTAGGTAGAGCACGTACGAGACCGGCATTTTCAATCAAACTACGTAAAGTTTTTAAAGAAATCCCGCCGAGCACAGACACAACTACTTTTGCTTGCTGCAAATAAGGTGCGACTTCTTCAAGTGCATCTACTGGAGTCGCTACAACAACCAAGTCGGCCCACGTTGCTAATTCTTCGGTCGGCTTGAATTCCACTTTTAATTCAGCAGCTGCTTCTAGACCAGTATTGGGTGAGAAAATAGAAATTTCATGGTGATCACGCCAACCCAAAATCATTGCTTGAGCCATATTCCCGGCCCCGATAAAACCAATTTTCATATAGCAACCCCTTATCTTAATTCAATAGTACCCGCATAAATTTGAGCTTTGATATTATTCTTGGCGTTTTTTGCCGTTGTCCCGCGAGCATAATCTGTCGCAAGTGCTTCGAAAGTGGCATCGCGCTTGACGTCGACAGTACCGGCCTTAGCTGCTAATTCAAAATTGAATTTCTCTATAGGATCAACTTTAAAAATATTTTCTCCGGCTTCAGACTCTAGTTCAACATGACCTAAAAGCTCATCGAATTCTATGTTCAAATATCCTGCACTATTTGAAAAAATACCTTGGCCCTTGATTTCACTCATCTTAATAGAGCCGGCTTCGCTACTGAGATTGAACTTAGCTTTCGTTGCCCTATAAATCACATCCGCGGCATTAACTTCGCTAGAAAAATCAACGGCGTCAACTTTCGTCACAAATACTTGAGCACCACTAGCATGAAGGTCGATTGAATTCAAAGTTAAATCGTTTAATTTCAATCTTGATCCTTGAGCGTGAATAAATAGATCTGATTTTTTATTGTCTAAGCTAGAAACTTTAATATCACTGTGGTTGGCATTCAAAGTAATAGCACCCGCGTATTTTTTAGGGATCGACACTTCTAAAGTCATACGTACTTTTTTAAATGGACTCCAACGTTGTTTCCAATTTAACTCAGGTAGAGTTAGCCGTAAATCGGTATCGGTTTGAGCGACGTCTAATGTTTCGGTGATATTTTTTGAATTGTAAACAACATGAACTTTAGAATCCGTACTTTCTTTGATTGAGACAACAGTTGTAAAGTTAGTATCCATTCCAACGAGAACTCGAGGGGTGCTGGTATCAATATCAATATTTAGAAGACCAGCAATCTCGAAGTCTTTAGTTAAAGTATCTTGAGGTGGTACTTGGGAATTATTAGCTTCGTCGATTACGGTGATCGACTCGATAACTGGTTTTAAATCCCCAAGTTGAGACAAAGCTTGTTTTACAACCTGAGCATCAGAAAGTTTACTATCTTTTTCTTTAATTAAATCAGTTGATGCTTCTAAGTCACTTAGTACTTCATCTTTAAAATCCTGGAGTTCTTGATTCATTTCATAGTCGGCGAACAATTTATCAACAGCCGTTTTTAAATTTTCATTCATCATCTTATTCCGCAATTAACCTATCAATTATTTTTTTCGTATCTTCCCAATTCGCTAACGAATCCTTATAAGTTTTTCGCCCCTGTTTGGTGATCCGATAATATTTCCTTCGAGCCCCTTTAGTTTCATCACCCCAATAGGATTCGATATCCTTTTGTAATTCCAAGCGTTTATAACTGGAATATAACGTGGCTTCTTTTAGCTCGAATTGATTGTCGGTTTTTTCTTTGATTGTGTTGAAAATTTCGAACCCGTATCTTGGATTTTTAAGTAATGTTGATAGGACAATCGAATCAACATTCCCACGCAGTAAATCTGAAGAAATTTGCCGTGACATATAACTACTCCTTTATCTGATTAATATCAGTATTACACAAATTACTATGTCTGTCAAACTAATTTATAAAATAAAAAACCTTTCGTCAAAAAAGGTCTTACGAATTACTTTCTATTTTCGTCTTTCTTACCGTAGGCGTAGAGACCAGCAAGAACTAATACTCCTCCAATGGAGACGAATGGAATTAAACCAACGCCTCCGGTTTCAGGGAAACTCATCTTATTCACATTTTTAATCTTAAAAACAAACGCATTATCATCATCCAAACTTGGTAAGCCATTTAAATATTCATTTGAGTCGCTTGTGATGGTGATTGTACCATCGGCATCGTACGTGAATTCAATCGGACTAGGTAAAGTTTCGTAGTGTGTCGGAGCTTTTTTTTCATCGAGAATATAACTCTCTCCTCTAACTAAGAAAAATTGAGGACTTGTAAATGCCAGTGTCCCTTCATCG
>JAISIV010000054.1 GCA_031261865.1 Lactobacillaceae bacterium
TTTGAAGCAGATGTGCTCAAAGAACTTGAATAAGCACTAAGAGACTTATTCATTGAAGCTTCGTCGGATGCAGCAGCAGAAGTAACAGAAGATACAGAAGAATAAACAGAAGTAGAAGCAGAAGCGATGATAGAAGATGCAACAGAATTATTAGAAGAATTTGTTAAAGAAGCTGAAGATTCAACAACAGAAACGGAATTTGAAGCGGATGTAACAATCGAACCAACCAATTGATCAACGTAGCTATTTCCAGTAGAAGCAGGTACGTCAAAAAGTGAGCCGCTAGTAGTGGCCGCATCGGCAGAAATTCCTCCAAGATCTAATTGATTGCTATCGCCAGTGTTTAAGTCAACTTGAGCAACTTGTTGTCCCCCAATTCCAACGCCCAGGGCAAGTGCAGTAAGACCTGCAAACATCCACTGTTTACCATCTTTATACATCTTGTAGTGTTGTGTTTTATCAACTACAGGGCGCGAATCATCAAAATTATTTAGCTTCATTTTTACTTAAATTTCTTTCTATCTTCTGTTTGAAATCTTCTGCAAAACGGCAGTATAACCCCTTTTTGGGCAGAATATTCTTAGTTACTATCTTAGTTCTTGTCCCGTTTTTGGTCTCGTATGAAAGCGCTTTCAATTTTGAAGAAAGTGTGAAAATTGTTTGAATTATGTATTTTTGGTCCAAAAAAGGCATAGTTATGCGGTTTCTGGGATTTATTAAGGAAAAATTAAGGAGTTTAAAAATGTTAAATTTTAACCAAAAACGACTTGGGTATGCCGTTTTCGTTGCGCAACAAAAAGTGATGTCTTTGTCAAATCATCTTTGAATTCTCAAATTTAAGATTATTTTTTGTCCTTTTTACGCAAAAAACCAACTCCAAACGAGTCGGTTTAGGATATTTTTTGAAGATTCTTTACTTTACTGAACGGTAGAGATGGCCATCCAGTAACCTGTTGCTAAAATTGCTGGATTAATTTCTTTTCCCAAATTAAAAATTTGTTCAAAATACTCATAGCGCTCAATTAATTGATTTTCGATGAATCCAGGGTCAATGTCTTTAAACCAAAGTAATTCAGTTAATAGAATGTTTTTTGTGAGATTAACACTTAATTCATTGACGTTTGGTATATCAGCTGAAAGCGTGGTTACTCCTCTGGCCTCTGCCATCATAAGTAACAAAATATTCGCCCTAATATCAGTAGCTAAAGCATTAAACGAACTTACATCGGTGCCGTAATTGGTAGAGATCATCATCCCTGTTGAAAGACGCATGAAATTCGGTTCCGGTGAAGTTTCAACCGTGGGGACATTAAAAATATCAAAATAGGTTACCGGAATATTCGAAAACTTTAAGAGATCTTCGGTCACTTCTGCTTTCCGACTATAAGCTCCCAATGCCGTCAGGGTAGCTTTACGATCCAACTCCTGATACTTTTGCCCGTCATTAAAAAGAGGCACTAAATCAATCTTCTCAAGAATCGTATCGATTTTTGGCGTTTCGAAACCAAAATAATTGCCTTGACTCTTAATCGCCGCCAGTTGCATAACTAATTCAAAATCATTTTGGTAAAGAGACACTTCATCAGGAGTGTCTCTAATAGTACGCTGAACTTTACCTTTGAGCGTTCTTTTAAACGATTCTGGCAAACCTTCTAAATCATTAAGAATTCCGGCTGAGAGCCAAAAAAGGAGAGCTAAATCATTAGTTTGATTGTTGATTTTAAAATTCGGTGTAAGTAAACCTGCATTATTTATAAAAAAAGGTTCAATTAATTGTCTGAGTGCTTGTTGAGTACTTTTTACAGTCATATTCCTATCCTAGTTCTAAAAAATCTTCATTTCGATATATTATTTCAAAACTGTTATCTGCCAAGTAACCAATCTACTAAGTTAACGATTCTAATTCCATCAATATTCTGAACGGGATCTAAATCCATAGATAAGACGGTTTTAGGATATGAGTCTTTTATTAACTGCAACGACTTTAGTTCACGTTCCCTGGTTTTTTCATCTCTCATCGTTTCAGTAACTTGAAAATACTCAATTTTGGTTTTATCGCCATCTTCAACAATGAAATCAACTTCATTACCATCGATTTCGCCTGTCATGACATTTGAATAACGCCTAAGAAGTTCCAAAAAAACCGTATTTTCCAAGTTTTTACCGACATCCTGACTAGCTTTGTTAGTAAGTAACATTTTGATTCCAAGATCAACTATGTAATGTTTTTCATTCGTTCTAAGGACATTCTTACCTGAAATATTAAATCGTTTTAAAGCATAGATTAAAAAGGAATTTTTTAATGCTGATAAATAATCTGCAATAGTGTTCTGAGATATATCCAGGCCTTCATTTTTTAAAACATTGGAAATGTTGTTGATTGAAAGTTGGCTTCCTATACTTTCTGCAATAAATGCCAATAATCTTTGAAGTTTACTAATATCTCTGATTGAATATCTCTCGACAACATCCTTGAACAAAATGTTATTCAATACATCCTCTAGATAAACTCTATCGGAGATATTTTGAGCACGAAAGTTGACGGCCTGTGGAAGAGCAGAATTATTTTGATACTCCGCAAAAAGACGATCCTCGTTTTGAGTATCGAAGAAATTTGAGTACTCTAGAAACGAAAGTGGCAATACTTTAATCGAAACATATCTACCTGTCAAAAAGGTTCCCAGTTCGCCAGATAACAAATAGGCATTCGAACCAGAGATAGTAACATCGATATTCCCTTTAAGAAGCAAACTGTTGACGACTTTTTGCCAATCTTGTACAACTTGAATCTCATCTAATATCACGTAATATTTTTGGAAAGTGTCAATTTTTTCGACAATTGAGTCGTATAAGCTCTTAGCCTCAAGTAGATTGGAGTTCTCGATATCATCAAGATTGAATCTAAAAATATTGGATTCTTGGACGTCATTGTTCAACAGGTAATTAAAATACATCCCCCTTATTGTGGATTTACCTACCCTTCGAGCTCCAGTGATCACTTTAATTACAGGCTGGTCTTTATACTGAATCAGTTCCTTTAAGTATTTAGGTCGTTCGATTAATTTCATATTTTCAGTATACTGAAAATTTTTGTCTAATATAGGTAAAGTTTTCAGTATACTGAAAACTTTCCTTGTTTTTAACTATTTCTTTCAGTACGATGAAAATTGCAGTTACTTAAAAATAAATTCGTCTTTTTAGAATTTAACAATCCGGCTGCCGTGTACCTGACTAACACCGAGTCTTCTAACCACTCTTTCATAATTTTCAAACGTGATACCACCACCGGGTAAAATTTCGATTTGTCCACGAGCTTCTTGGATTGTCCGCTCCAAATGATCTAAATTCTCCTCAATTGGCGTACTCAAGTCACCTCCGTGCGTGAGAATACGGCTCACTCCATTGTCGGCTAACCAATTAATTGCTCCAGCCTGTTTATCGCGACGTATAGCATCGAACGCCATATGAAAAACAACTTCCATCGGACTAGAAACTTCTAATAGCCGACTCATCGTTTGAGTATCAATTTTCTTTCCAGCCGTTACTGCGCCAAAGGTGACCGTTTTTACGCCAAGTGCTTTAAGTTCATTCAAGCTTTCAATCATTGTTTGCAGGTCGGCAGATGAATAAACAAAATTCCCCACTTTAGGTCTAACCATTACCACAAGATCCACACCAGCTTTTTCAGTGATTTCTAATGCTGCAGCAACATTGTCGATACTAGGAGTTAATCCGCCGACTTCTAAATTGTCATTTACCTCAACTCGATTTGCACCAGCATCAATGGCTTTTTGAATATTATCAATATCTTCTAATGCTATTTCTTTAATCATGCTTTTAGCCTACCAAAATTTTGTTTCGTAATCGCAAATTAGCCCCATTCGTCGTTGACAACCCAACTTACTTTTAAGACACTTAAACGAATTACTTTTTTAAGGAGAATTAGATGAATACCAAACTAAATAAGCGCCAACTGCTGTTATTAGGTTCGACAATTTTCGGTTTATTTTTCGGAGCAGGAAACCTAATTTTCCCTTCTCTTTTGGGACAAATGGCAGGTTCACATTGGCTTCCAGCAATGATTGGTTTTT
>JAISIV010000083.1 GCA_031261865.1 Lactobacillaceae bacterium
AAGTATTTATTGTAACAAAAAAGGACCTAAAAGTCCTATTTTGCTAAAATTACAGTCAGTTACTTGTTCAATTTTAGGATGTCATCCCACATCTTTTCGCTAGTTAGCTTATCTAAATCCTTACGTAGTCTACGTCCAACCCGGCGGTAGGACGTCCATAAGTGAAGTGCATCAAACACCGCTCTAAACATATTACCGAAGAATTTTGACCGTTTAATGACCGCTAAAAAGCCTTTGCCATTTTCAGGATTCACGTAAAGAACATTTTTGTAACCAGCAATTTGCCGATAAGCAGGAAGAGCAGTAAACGGTTGAACAATTACTTTCTTCTTGTCAAATGGGAACAATAATCGGTTGAACGTTAGGCGTCGCACGATTGTCGACAGCTTATCTTCAGCTAAGCTACTTGTTTGAACGGTATCATAATCACCCACATTTATTTCATGCAAGGCGTCGGCCGAACCAACTTCGCGAATCTTCGGCAAAACATTTTTCATGTTTGCGTTTGCAATCAGCCACTCGGGAGTCACATTTAAGAAATCCCGCAATGCCATACGCTGAACATCATTGTATGCATATCGTCCGGCCATAGCCGAATTCAGAGCTAGCCGAATGTAATAAGGCACCACAGCAAATGGCTTATCCACAAATAGACTATGAACAATCAACTTGTTGCGTAAATCAAGATATTCAGTCATAGGCGCGACCTTGTAGTCAAAATTCTCAGCAATTGCAGCAATTCCATTTCCCATGACCATGTTGAAATTGTTTAGCACGCCAAAAGAAACATCATCCCCACGTACAAAGTAAGGCAGAGTCAAATGGTCGGTGTATGCAATTGGGAATGCATTGAACCACCACCCAAAATAACGATTTGGTTCTTCGTCGATCTCCTGTAATATGATATCTCCGACCGACGTTGCGTCGGTATCACGGAACTTCGCCCACCATGTTGTCTCTGGAGAGAGAGTCGCTCCTCGTTCAATAAATTCATCTGGCCTGTCTTCATAAAACAGTGCAGCACCAACCGCTGTATTATCTTTTTCGGCAAACATCAAAATTTTATATGCCCGCTTGATACTCTCAATCTCCAAACTAGCATCATCATCCATAAACAAGACATGGGTCGCAGTCGTATCGTTTTTGTAGTGCAAAAATCCTCGTGTAAAGCCACCAGAACCACCGGTGTTTTCATTTGGAATAATTTGAACCCCCAACGCCTCTTCTTTGGTAATGTTTTGGGAATTGTCGACAACAATAAAATCAATCCTATCACGCCAAATTGGGTCATCCAATAACTGAGTCTTGATACGGCTAATGGCCGGTAATACATATGACTTGCGATTGAAATGAGTCACCGAAATTCCTAATTTCACTTCGCGGCGGGGCGTTTCGTCGGTTACCCAGCGCATATCCGTCAGGTTAACATCATTTTTTGCTATAACCTTTACATACAGTAATCCACTAAAGTCAAAGGGATTCGAAATGTCTAATTCAAAAATCCGGGTCAAGTTGGGCGTAAGGGTCAAAGATTCAGCCTGTTTGAAGCCTTTGATTGTTCGATTCGACCAGTGCCAAAGCTCAATTTCGATTTCTCCAGCTCCAGCAACCTCTAAATAGATAGAATTGATACCTACTCGGTCTCTCCAAAGCGGAACGGAAAGTGCGTTGTAGTACGTATCAAATTCAGCATTAGCAAACTTGGTCATTTCAAGTTCGTTATGCTCGTAGTAAACATTTCCGTGAGTGCGCACGTATTTTTCTGCAGAGCCTAGCGTTTGGTTACTAGGATAAATAAAATTTTGAAGAACTGTCATTTCTTGCCTACTTTTCTCATAATAGTATTCATTTCAGTATTACAGGAACAATTTAAAAAATCAACGTGTTTCGGGCTTATCAGTTGAAGCAAACTCAATGACCGGCTTGAATTTCAGACCGTCAACAATACCCTTTAGCATAATTTTCAATCTGGCCTGACGTTGCGAAATATTTGGGGTGCTGATAAGTTTCACCAAATCAATTGCAATTCTAGCATCCGATTTCATTCTTCCTAGGAACGGACGCTTCTTACCATAGTAGATCTTATTTCTGTACGAATTATAATACCTACCCACTCTATCCATATCATCAATCATGATATTCGAGCCGACGTTTGTAGCCATTTTATGCGTCACCTTCGCAGCTGGAACAAAATATCCTGGTGCAACCCTTGAAGCTCGTTCAGTATATTCGATGTCATCACCCCAGATGAAAAATTCTGAGATTGGCAAGCCAATTTGACAAATGATTTTTCGACTCATAAGTAAGGAAACAAACGTCGCATTTAACAGCTCTACAGGCGTTTCTTGATTTTCAGGTACTCTTTTTAAGCTCCCCTTCGGAGCAGGATTATTCATTTTTGTCCGATGTCCATCCGTCCAACGGACATCAGAAGCCAAAAAACCAAAATCAGATACAGTTTCTGAAAAATCCAGCAGACTCTGTAAAGTATCAGGGTGGGGAATCGTATCGTCATCCATAAGCCAAACAAATTCATCATTAGTATTTTCCATAAAATGACGAATTCCTGCGTTGAAACCTCCAGCACCCCCGATATTCGTTTCTAGGCGAAGGTAATCAATTTCACTGCCTAAGCCACGCAAATAGTGTTGAGTGGGCTCGTCACTCGCATTGTCTACCACAATAATATGACTTACGGGTGTTGCTGAATTTTGCAAGGCTGTAATCACCTCTTTAAGCATTTCAAGCCGGTTGTAGGTGACGATTACGGCGCTTGTTTTCATGAATCTACTCCTGACGTAAAAAATAGCTGACATCTTACTATGATGTCAGCCAGACAAAACAATTATACTTCTAATACACATCTTTTGCTACCATCATTCTTGACTAGGGCGACCAGCAGAAGCAAAAGGCACGTACTCCACACCACTGCGTTAAAAATTGGGACTGATTCTATGATCAAGGTATACCATTTTTTTACAGTCGTCAAGCACAGCTTGGAATGATCCAAAACATGTGAGGATAAGACCCCACACCATACAGAAAGGCAAACAGTATCGACTATAATGCATTGTGTTTCGAAAACACCAAGCTGACATTATGTCAAGGGCCATGAAAAAATGACCGAAAAAGGCCATCAAAAATGTCGTTTTTCGGCCATCTAATGGCTAGTCTTTACGTGTTTGGCTGCGATAGTAGTCCATCATTCTGTATGATTTTCCAATAATTTGAATTCTAACTGAATGATGCACAAGCCGATCGAGTATCGCGTTTGCTTGTGCGTCAGGCATAAAGTCAGCCCACTGGCTGAGTGGTAAATTGGTCGTCACGATTGTGGCGGCCTTTTCATATCGCTCATTAATCACTTGGAAGAAGAAGTTGGCGGACTCCTCATCCATAGGCATAAACCCAATCTCGTCAATGATAAGCAAAGGAACTTTACGATATTTCTTCAATGCAGCTTCTAGCGTGCCTCTGGCTTCAGACCCGTTTAGATGCTGAATCATGCGCTGGGCGGTTGTAAATATAACATCTTTGTCATGATTGATGGCTTCTAGGCCAATCGCAGTCGCAATATGTGTTTTACCAACCCCTGGAGATCCGATTAGGATGATATTTTTAGCTTCATCCATAAAACGCAAGGTCCTTAGCTCGAGGACTTTAGTCCTGTCGATGTTGGGTTGGTAATTAAAATCAAACTCTTCAAACCCCTTTAAATATGGGAAGTGAGCTCTATGCACTCGCTGGGCGCGAACGTTGAGCTTACGCTCTTCCAATTCGTACTTGGTTAAGATATTTAGGGCTTCTGTCAGTGAGACACTCTGTAATTCTGGCGAGTCCAGCAGCCTATCTAAATTGGTGCGAATGTTACTCAGTCGCAGCTTTGTTAGGTTCTGTTTCAATTGTTCAAAATCAGTCGTCATAACGCCAACCATCGCCTTCCTCATGACTAAACATGAAGTCATAATCAACCATTTGTTCACGCATGAATGCTGTTACTTCGTCATCGCTGGCATCTTTCTTAAGGTCTGAACGTAAGATTTGGACAACGTCATCTTCGTTATAGCTGAGCCTTGTTTGATTATCAGTCGGAATGATTGTGTGCGTCCGGACGACTTCACCGTTATAATAAATGTACAATTCATTTTCGGTAGTGATGATTTCAACTTTTTTACCGATAAATTGACTGGGAACTGAGTACTTTTTGCGTTTATAGTCAATCATTGATTCTCTTGAAACCTTTCGATAATGGCGGTTATCGATATGTGTTTGAACCAGTGCTTGATTAAACGGCAGAAGGTACTCTTTTTCGTCCAAGAAGCGAATCATCGGTTCCTCGTCAATGGCCTGTGACACCTGATTATTGAGGTTATCCCAAATTTCATAGATGGCGCCATGGAAGTCCGTCGGATCATGATACTCATAATCATAAGCCTGTAAATGTCGCTTCACGACTCCAGCGACACTTTCGATTTTTCCTTTAGTTTGCGGTCTGTAGGCTTGGTGGGTAATCGGTTTGAATCCAGCATCATGTGCGAATGCTTCGAAGCGAGGGCTCAATTCTTTGTTTTCAAACGAGCCTTTATGAACTACTACTTGGCGCATGTTATCGAACCAAATTTCATAGGGCACACCACCGATATCTTCGAACGCATCAGCTAACGCTTGGAACAGCGTTGTTTGATGACGGTCAGTGACCAGCTTAATAAAACTACGACGAGAGTATCCCAGGACAAACAAGAATACAGTGAACGTATACGCAGTACCGTCCTTGGTATGAAGCGTAACGTCTTCTTTCCAATCCACCTGGGCCGAGAGGCCTGGGGTGGTTTCAATGCGAATTGTGGCGCGACGGACCTTTTCAGCTTTATACTGCTTTGCGTATCGCTTTACGGTGTTGTAGCTACCTGTATAACCACGGTGTCGAATAAAGTTATAAGCGGGCATACCAGCCACGCCACGATCAAACTGTCATTTAGAATCTCCTTGTACTCATCCAAGATTGATGCACGGACTCGCTTAACTTCCACGGGCTGTTCACCTCGCAAGATATCCAGTTGCTTTTGGTATGCCCGCTTTACTGTCCGCGGGTCCACCCGATAGGCCCGGGCAATTTCTGCGAAATTAGGACGTAAATCTTCCATTGCTAACCTCCGTAGGGTTTGGTTCAGATCGTAATACATAAAGTACCTCCAAAATAAAAGAATAGAAGTAATATACAAAACGATTGAAAATAAAAAGTCGTAAACAAGTCACCGAACATGTCGGTTTTCCGACATGCCTGATGGCCTATTTACGACATTTTACGATGGCCCTTTACAACATTACGCCCAACCACAAAAACTACGAATCCAACACATAGTTAAACCTGAATAACTATCCAATTAATCATTTGTTGGAGAGGAAAAAGATTGCAAACCCAATTACATAAACATACGAATAAAAAATTCACGGTATTTCTAACATCTATTAGAGCTGAATACTCGACAAAGCAATTTCCCAGTTTCAATCTTTCTTTCAGAGAATAACTGCACTTTCGAGAGTCCCCGTGCGTACAGATGGGCGTTCTTTTCAGTGCCGCTAATATATAAATTGGGAGCGCACTGAACACCGAAGAATCAGGCCGCCCAAAACTGTCGGTTTAAAATTTCGTCAACCACCTGCGTACATCTGCAAAGCTTTAAAAAATAAAAACAACCAATCAAAAACATGACTGGTTGCCATAAACGTACCAAATTTAGTGTTCTTCGTCGTGAGCGAAGTTGAAGCTTGAAGGAATCTTAAATTCCTTACGTACCTCATTCAAGGCTGCATTAAAGACTTGGTCCATATCGAAGTAACGGTATTGTCCCAAACGTCCGCCAAAGATAAATTGTTCCTTGTGTTGACGTGCTTCCTTAGCGTATTCCTTGTACAAGTTCGTGTTCTTCTCGTCGTTAACTGGGTAGTAAGCCTCCTTCGTGCGATCCCAAGTTTGTGGGTACTCGCGAGTGATGATTGTCTTACCCTCGTCAGCCAAACCGTCGAAGTGCTTCCATTCCATAACACGTGTGTAAGGTGTTTCAGCATCTGTGTAGTTGATAACTGAATTTCCTTGGTAGTTATCTGACTCGATAACTTCGTGTTCGAAGCGTAATGAACGGTACTCCAATTCTCCAAACTTATAATCGAAGAATTGGTCAATCATTCCTGTGTACAAGATACGAGGGAACTCCGCGATGTATTCATCCTTGCGCTCAAAGAAATCTTCATTCAAGCGCACATCGATCAAACCGTTATCCAACATCTTTTCAAAGATTTGTGTGTAACCTCCGATAGGAATACCTTGATAACGGTGGTTGAAGTAGTTGTTATCGTAGATGAAACGAACTGGCAAACGCTTGATGATAAAGGCTGGCAATTCAGTAGCCTTACGTCCCCATTGCTTTTCAGTGTAACCTTTAATCAACTTCTCGTAGATATCTGTACCAATCAATGAGATAGCTTGCTCTTCCAGGTTACGTGGCTCACGGTCACCCAAATCAGCCAAAGCAGCCTTCTTTTGCTCTTCAATCTTAGCCTTCGCTTCGTCAGGCGTCTTCGTTCCCCACATTTCGTAGAAGGTGTTCATGTTGAATGGTAAGTTGTATAACTTCCCCTTGTAGTTGGCCACAACTTGGTTTTGGTATCCGTTAAATTCAGCGAATTGACGGATGTAGTCCCAAACTTCCTTGTTATCTGTGTGAAAAATGTGTGCACCGAAATCGTGAACCGTAATACCATGCTCAGTGTGTGTGTACATGTTCCCAGCGATGTGTGGGCGCTTCTCAATAATCAATGAGCGCTTTCCACGCTTAGCAGCTTCATAGGCGAAAATTGAACCAAATGGTCCGGCACCAACAATCAAGTAGTCGTAATTATTATCATTCAAAGTCATGATCTTTTTCCTTCCGATTTTAGAAAATACATATTATAAAATAACACACGTTGCACGCAAAACAAAAAAATAGTGCAACCGACACTCAAAAATGTACTTTTTTTGGAGTCGAAGTGCGGCTGACCTTTCGTTTAAGAAAGTTCCAACCTTTATCTGCCCAGTTAATATGCTCAGTGTATATGACCGGAAATTCAACAACCTTCTTCTTCTTTGTAAGAACCCAAACGTCCATCAACCGTTCAGCCAGAAAACCGAGAGAACGAACATCTTGACCCGAATATGATTCGAGCGGTATAACCGCTTGCACCTTGAAAAGCACTCCAAAAAGGAACTCAGTATACTCCTGAAAGTCTTTCTGCTTCATAACACTCATGTTAAAGAGATGCGCCTTGGTAGACTTCCCTACATTTTCAAAAGCTTCTAAGTATTCTGGATAGTTCAAGCTCAAAACTTCCCTCAGCACCCAATAAGGCTCTCCTACATGAGCATTAAGATAATGCGTTTCTTGATTCTCAATAAAGTAATTTCTGGGATTTGGCAAAATGACATCAGCATTTTTTAATGCCTCTCTGATTTCTTCCTCATCCAAAACATCCTTTAAATGACTGCTATGTTTCCTGCCAAAGTATCTCCGATAATGTACCAGCCCAACAATATCTTCGTTTGAGAGATTATATTTCGCCCAATACAAAGCAGTCAACTCATTAAAAAAATGGTTTTCATCGGAAATGTTTTTTCCTACCGCGTCTGACAAGGTTCCGAGAAAAGGGCGACCCAAAAGTTTCGTGCCAACAGTGATTGGTTGGTAGACACTATTTGTTGGGTATGGAACGTCGCCTTTGTGAGTAGCAATCAATATTTTCACGTTACATCGCACCTCTTCTCAAAATTATTGCCTTCAAAGTCAGCAGTATTACTTTAAAATCGAACCACAGCGAGGCATGTCTCACATAATCAAGTTCAATCTCAGCGCGCCTAGGATAAGTTATAGTACTTCTCCCGAGAGCTTGCCACAAGCCCATAGCTCCAGGCTGAACCGACAAAAATAGATCCACGTCATCTCCATACTCAACAAGTTCCGCAGGCACAACGGGTCTAGGCCCGATTATGCTCATATCACCAAAAAGAATATTAAAAAACTGTGGTAACTCATCTAAAGAAGTTTTTCGAATAAACGAACCAAAACGCGTAATCCTTGGATCCTCACTAGTTTCTAATTTGTACCCGTTTCGCACGAACTTTTCATACATTCTCGCATCATTCCTCAACACTGAATCTGCATTTTGAATCATCGATCGAAATTTATAAATTTCGAAAGGACGATTGTTCTTTCCAATCCTAACCTGTGAATAAATGACGGGTCCTTTATTGGAACCAAATAGATAAAAAATGGAAATTACCATAAATATAGGTGTCAAAATAATCAAGGCAAATATCGAAACTGAAATATCTAAAAACCTTTTTGAAAAATGATATGCCATCTGCATCCCGCGAATCTCCAACTAAGTCTATACACTATAAATACTTCTTATCAAACTCCGAATCTTGGCTTGTTAATATTTTCGGACCATCTTCAGTAATTGCTATGGTGTGTTCATACTGAGATGACCACGACCCATCTTCTGTTCTAACAGTCCATCCATCTATTTCAGAAGTATTGACTTTCCAACCACCTAAATTCACCATCGGTTCAATGGTTATCGTCATCCCAGGTCGCAAGCGAACCCCTCTTCCTTCGACGCCATAAGCAGGTACAGCGGGATCCTCATGCATGGTTGGCTGAATACCGTGACCAATGTACTCTCGAACGTTTCCATACCCGTTTTCATCTTCGACATACCTGTTGATTGCTGCGCCAATGTCGCCAACTCTATTTCCGACAACCGCTTGGTCGATCCCAATGTATAAGGCCCTAAGAGTTACTTCCATAAGTTTTTTTACTTCGGGAGAAACCTTACCCACTGCATACGACCACGCAGAATCGGAATAATAGCCATCAAGTTCAACCACGGTGTCCACCTTTACCAGGTCTCCCTCCTTCAAGAAAATATCTCTCCGAGGGAATCCATGTGCCACCTCATTATTAATTGAAACTGTTGTAGCAAACTCGAATCCTTCAAATCCAATTTGTGCAGCCCTTCCGCCTCGATTTTCAATAAATGAACGCCCAAATTTTTCAATATCCCATGTTGAAATTCCTGGCTTGATAATATCTCTTAATGCCTTATGCATATCTGCAATTATTTGACCTGATTTCGCCATACCTTCGATTTCTCGTTTAGATTTTAAAGTTATCATTAACAAACCCCTATCTTTTCAAATTCTTATCGTTTTTGTACTGGGTGGACACATCCAAAGAGGTTACATTCGCTTTTTGAATGATTCGTGCAATCTCTTGGTCCGAGAGCCGTCCCACATACTTTGAAAGCCCAGCATCTTTCATATTTGCACGAGCTTGGGCAATTTCTTTCCTGTCAATTGTTATCCCTGGAGCTTGCAATAATTCTCCAGTCCGTGAATCATGAAATTCAACTGGTGAAATTACGACTTTTTCTCCGGAGATCTGCACGGTTGCCGGTACATCCACGTTAGATTTAGTCCGCTGGGACAACGCAAATAAACCAAAAATGCTGCCGCCAACCAAAAAGAGAACGCAAATGACTATCAACGATCTTTTAGCGTTTCTCATTAAAATACACCCTTAATGACTTACCCTCTTGGCGGGCAGCGATTATCATCTGTGCAATATCGCCGTTCGACATGGCGTTAGCAGCATTTTCGTCGATCTGATAGATTTCGGCCCTGCCTTTTGCAATTTCATCAGCAGTGATGGTAACTCCACTAACCACCTTATCTCCTGAGGAAGAACCATTTTGAACAGAACGATATTCACCTATTTGGCTTTCAGCAGAACTCACATTAGAAGACGCTGAAACCTCAGAAGAGCTTGAAAATTCGACGGAAGACTTCTTCGAATGTGCTGAGGTTGAACTTGATGAACTCTTTGAGTATTCCACAGAATGGTTTGATCTTACAGATTGCCAAGTAAATGCAAGCCCACCCCCTAAAAGAAGTGCACCAATAACCGCTATCAACACGTAAAAAAATTTTTTCATTTAACAGCCTGATTTCCTTTATAATTCCATTTACACATTACCATATTTTGGTCTCTCGGTCATTATTTACGCTAACCTTTAGGCGTACTCCTACTAAATCCGTATTATTTCTATACATTCAAATCCGGCCCAGACCCCGTTGGCCACGTTCGAAATTTCAATACAAAAAAGGAATTCGTACCTGAAAAATGAAAGACTGCCAAACAAACGGTTTGGCAGTCTAGGTCAAAAAGAGATTTAGTTGTTTTATAAAAAGCCCTGAATCCAGGATTACTCACATGCTTCGTATCAGTTCTCAACTTTGGTTACAACCCATTTAATGAATTT
>JAISIV010000104.1 GCA_031261865.1 Lactobacillaceae bacterium
ATTGTCAATCAAAAACGCCGCCATCATTACTTTATTCTTAGCAGTTGGAATTCTTTTAGGAATCTTCCTAAAGTAAATTTCCAAAATCGGTTCAATTTATGCAAAAATCAGCATCCATCTTAATGGGTGCTTTTTTATACTATTTATATTGGTTTTAAGGAGATTTAAATAGATATGAAAAAAATGTTTGCAATCGGAGCTGTTGTAGTTATCCTTCTTGCGGCTGTGGGTCTCGGTGCTCAATACTACGGTAACCGTTATCAAGCTAGTGACTATTACATGATCGCCCCTGAGGCTCCAAAACAAGAACTTCTAAAAGATGATAATGGGGAAGTTATTAAAGACTCTAAAGGAAATACCACACCAACTTATTGGTACAAAAACGTTAAGTTTGTCTCCGCTAAAGGCGAAGTTACTTATCGTGAATTTGATTGGGATTCGACTACTCCATTAACTAAAGGTAGTTATTATAAAGCGGAATTGAGTAAACAAATCATGATTAAAAGTCCTGTTCTTGTTGAAGAAAGTTCAGTTCCAGCAATTGCGAAAAATAAATTAAACTAAGTAAGTGCTCTCTTCGGGAGCGCTTATTTTTTTAGGAGAAATACTTATGCTATTTTCAACCCCACTTCACGTAGCTCTTATAGCGTTGCCAATTATTTGGATTGTTTTAACGGTTCCTCTAATTATTTGGCAGTATCGCAAATACGGCAGCCTTTCTATTTGGCGCGCTTTAATGGTTATCAGTTTTACTTTTTACATGGTGACCGTTTACTTCTTGATTATGTTGCCATTGCCTAACATGCAATACATCCAACATCTAGAACAAATACACGCACCAACAATGAACTGGAATCCGATTGCTATTTTCAATGATTTCTTTAGGACAAACCCAATTTTTCATGGCGGAAATTTGGTGGCAATGATCAAAGATTCTAGTTTCACTCAACCAATTTTCAATATCTTAATGACGCTTCCTTTTGGAATTTATCTTCGTTACTATTTCAAAGTTTCTATCAAAAAGATTTTTGTCTTCGGTTTCTTTTTGTCTCTCTTCTTCGAATTAACTCAGTTAAGCGGCCTCTATGGAATTTATCCTCGCCCTTATCGTTTGTTCGACGTTGATGATTTGTTGACAAATACCCTCGGTGCTGGAATCGGTGGTCTGATTGCTCCATACCTTAGCCGCATTATTCCTAATCTAGATAAAGTAGACGAAAGGGCGGCAGAACATTCAAGTCAAGTTTCGATTGTCCGCCGTACAGTTGCCTTTGTTTTTGATTTTGTTGTCTTTGCTATTTTGTGGACACTTACCGGAAAAGCCAATATTATTATTAGTGGAATTTTGGCCTCACTAGTTGTGTGGTTGGCACTTCCTCTAATCCTGAAATTGATTTTCCATCGTTACGTGACCTTAGGTTCATCAATCGTCAACTACCGAATGGACGATGAAAATAATGATTCACAAATTAAATTCTGGCAAGTGCTAGTTCGCTGGATTGGATTACTTGTTAATGCTTCACTATTTGGACTCGTTTTGTATTTGCTAAACCTGACTGGTACTGTTGCTGATGATCAATTATCAACGGTTGATGGAATGATTTTAGTTGCTGTTTTACCTTTGGGACTTGTCTTTATCGACATTCTCTTGCTGATTAATACAAAGCACAGACTTTGGTATGAGCGTTTGAGTCGTACTCACTTGGCGGGTAAAAAAGTCAAAGAAGTTTTGAATTGATAAAATACTACTTTGGGAGATTTTTATATGGCAGATAAAGCAATTAAGCAACAAGACCAAGTTAAAGAAATTTTCAAAGTCGTATCTCAAGATTACGATCACATGAACGACATTATTTCTCTTGGTACTCATAAAAACTGGCGTCATCAATTAAACAACATGATTCCTTTTACTAAGGATATGGAAGTTTTGGATGTAGCTACTGGAACCGGTGACTGGGCAATCGCCACTGCCCCACAAGTAAAGCACTTGACTGGGCTCGATTACAGCCCTGACATGTTAGAAAAAGCTAGGCCAAAAATCGCTAAAGCTGGTCTTACCGACAAAATCACTTTAGTTGAAGGTGACGGAACCGACATGCCTTTTGAAAGTAATACTTTTGATATTGTAACTATCGGTTTTGGTTTGAGAAATATGCCAAGTCCTGAAGCAGGATTAAAGGAACTGGTTCGCGTTGTAAAACCAGGCGGAATCGTTGTAATTTTTGAAGCCTCACAAGTGGACAATCCAATAATCCGTCCTTTCTGGCACTTCTACATGACACACATCATTCCTTTGTTTGGTCGCACTTTCTCAGATCACCCTGACGAATTCATTTACCTCCATCAAACAATTGATAATTTCGTAAGTAAAAAGCAACTTAAGAAATTGATGGAACAATTTGGTTTAACAAACGTTAAATACAAAAACTTCATGCTCGGTTCAGCTGCCGTTCACTTCGGAAGAAAACCAGCAGACTTGATTAGTGAACCAAAGACTAAATCTAAGTCCAAGAAAAAATAATTACTTCATAACACCAAAACACCCTGGCAGAAAAATTTTGCCAGGGTGTTTTTTTAAGAAAAATAATAATCTAGAAATTGGTCGAAGTAGGGAGGCTTAAATCCAGTAATTCCGTAACCTTCTTTTTCAATAATTCCCCAGTGGGTCAATGTAGCTTTGTATGAGGAAACCTTATTTAAGTCCCAACCGAGTTTGTCTTGAATTTGTTTATTCGATACTTGATGGTCTCCAAGTTCATGAATTGCAAGTACTAGTTCTCTTGGCGTGTTGGGTAGGTCAGAGTACACCTTTGAATACACTTGATCGAATAACGCTTTTCGTGCAAACTTTATAGCACCATCAATTATCTCATCAGTAACAGGGGCATCTTCAGATTCATTCCAAACATAATATCCGATCAGCTGATAAACAAAGGGGTAACCAGATGTCGCTTCCGTCATCGTCTGCAATTGTTCAAGCGTCACATTCCTGCTGTTAAATAGTTTCTTATAAGACATCAAAATACTTTCGTATGTCAAAGGCTCAAGTTCAATTCGGTTGCTTCGTAACAAAAAAGTTAGAGCGTCATCATTGATCAATGAATCTATAGCCGAAGGTAATCCTGCTGCAACAATATTGATTTGGTATTCAGAATAAACAATTTTATAGGCCGAAAACAATGTTCTGAGTTCTTGAGTGTTATTTTGGACTTCATCCAACAAGAGCAGAACGCTTAAACCTTGTTTCTTGAATTCCTCTAATATTTTCTTTAAATCTAGTTGAAAACTCGGAAACTTATTCTTATCTTTCAAGTCGATTCCTGCGCTTAGACCAAAAGCTGTAAATGAAAGATTCAGTTTATCAATCGTTTTCTTTGATAGTCGGTCTTGTAGCTCTGCCAGAATATCTACAAGAATATTAGGACTTGAATTAAAAGAAATGACTACAGTGTCTTTTTCGCTAGACAATTGTTGTTTTAAGTAACTTAAGAGCGTTGTCTTTCCCGACCTCCTCATCCCAAGGATGAAAGTTGTTCGCCACGGATTACCCAATTGACTCAGTGATAATTTGATGTTTCTTAAAAAATTAACGTCATTATTAATGAAACTATCTTTGTGAAAATCGAAAGTCGGACTAAAAGGATTCATGCTTAAATTTTACGCATTTTTACAATTCTTTACATCTTTTTACAGGTTGTAATAAATTCACAAAATAAAAACCATCTACGCGAGATGGTTTTGAACTGTTTAGATTGAAACTGGGGCTGCCGCTTTATTGAGCTTTTCAATAATAGTTTGACTTACTAAAGCGCCATCCCCGACTGATGTACTGATTTGACGCATTGGCGTATTTCTCACATCTCCAATGGCATACAAACCTTCTAAACCAGTTTCTAAAGCAGCGTTAGTTAGGATTTGTCCGCGTTCGTCTACGACATCCAAATGAGAAACGATTTCAGAATTAGGATTCATACCAATATAAACGAATATTCCATCCGCACTTAAATCTGAGACAGTCCCACCGTTATTAGTCAAGGTAACTAAATTAACTGTCATGTCGCCCTTAATCTCAGTAACTTGAGAATTCCAAACAACATCAATATTTGGGGTATTGAACAAGACGTCTTGCGTACCTTTTTGAGCGGAAAGTTCGTCGCGCCAATGTACTAAAGTAACGCGGTCCACAATTTTAGCTAAATAAATAGCTTCTTCTACAGCAGAATCTCCACCACCAACAACAACCACATGTTTGCCAGTGAAAAATTCGCCGTCACAGATTGCGCAATAAGATACTCCGCGACCTTCAAAATGTTCTTCACCTAAAACGCCGAGCTTTTTATAACGAGTTCCAGTTCCTACGATGACGGTTTTAGCTTGATAGTTATCACCCATATCAGTTTGGATATCCCAAAGGGCACCTGTTTTTTCGATGGCTTCAACATTACCGTAACCGAATTCGGCACCGAAACGATTTGCCGTGTTGTACATAGATTCAGCTAGCTCAGGTCCAGATATTTTTTGAAAACCGGGGTAATTATCAATTTCAGAAGTGTTGTTGATTTGTCCACCGTAAATTCC
>JAISIV010000031.1 GCA_031261865.1 Lactobacillaceae bacterium
TTGTGCTTTTTTAACATAAATAGCCTCCAATCCCTTGGTATCTCTACATCTATTATCTCATTTATGCATAAAAAAAGACAAAGTCCCGAGGACTTTGTCTACAGTCTGAAATATCCACAGGAACTAATACCTGTGGATATTTTTTGTGGTGTACGTACAAGTCAGAGTGCGAGTTGGAGACTCAGTCCAGGTTTAGGTCTCCAAAGTCGGATTTCCGGTGCAAAGTGTGGGTTGAGTCGCCACCCTATGGAGATAAGTGCCCAGAATTTAGAATTTCAGAACCTTGTTTTTCAAAAAACTGGGCACCTATCTCCAATAAATGAACGACAGTAATATTTTTCTACCCCAAAAGTGGAAATTTGGGGTAGAAAAAACTATTTATTCAAATTTGTTTTGCGAAAATGCAAGTTTTCGTTTTACAAAAATGCAAGTTTTCGTTTTGCGAAAATGCAAGTTTTCATTTTGCGAAAATGCAAAGTTTTGTTTTTCGAAAATGCTGGAAACAATAAAAAAGAGGACTAGAGCAGTTTGCTACTATAGTCCAGCAGATGAGTGCATGGGACTCGAACCCATGTTCTCGCCGTAGGGGCGGGGTGTTAACCGCTAACACTAACCTCACCGCACTTTCTTTTAGTTATAACATTTGTAAAGGGGTATTCTATATATGATATTGTTCGGTTAGTCAGAATAGCAACAATATGAATAGCCGTCGATAGAAAATTTTATCAGTTTAAACCGGAAAATTTTATCAGTTCAAACCGGAAAATTTTATCAGTTTAAATGGGAAAATTTTATCAGTTGAGTTATAATAACGGTAAAGGACGGTGCTTTATGTATAAAAAAAGACATATCGACAGACTAATAGATGAATATTTGGAAGACTTCCCCGTTGTTCTCGTAGAAGGTGCAAAGGCAGTCGGCAAAACAGCTTCCTGCGAACGAGTGGCAAAAACAACGTATTACCTGGATGAGAAGTTACACTATGATCTTTTATCATCGGACCCTAGTATAGTTTTGACCGACGAACCTCCGGTTTTGCTAGATGAGTGGCAAAAAATACCGTCATTATGGGATTTTGGACGCCGAGCTGTTGACCGTGGATTAAGCGAGGGACAACTTTTGATGACCGGAAGTAATCCAATCATCGATAATTCACTGCACAGTGGCGCTGGACGAATCGTAAGGCTTAAGATGCGGCCCTATTCCATTGAAGAACGTGAGATGTCGGATTCTTTTATTCGCATTTCAGATTTAATTACAGGAAAAATAGAAAAGGTGACTGGTAAGTCACGATTTGCATTGAACGACTACTTAGAAGAAATATTCCGTTCGGGTTATCCAGCAATAAGAACGTTGAAACCACGAGCAAGAGAAATCATATTGGAAGACTATGTTCAGAATATCATTGATAAAGAATTTTCTGAGAACGGTTTTAAGGTCAAAAAGCCGGATTTGTTGTTGTCTTGGTTAAAATCTTACTCTGCGGCAATGGGGACAACGACATCGTTCTCTAAAATTCTTGAAACTGCTATGGCTAATCGCACTGAGAAGTCTAGCAGAACGACGGTTGACAATTATCGCGATGCGCTCCAAATCATTAATGTTATCGAGGAACTAGAATCGTGGCCTAATTACGGAAAGCTTTTCCCAGCGATTTCCAAAGCTCCCAAACACTTCCTTGTTGATCCGTCATTTGTAACACCATTGCTTGGAATAACGGCTGAAAAGCTTGGCAAAGGGCAGATTAACGATGTTGCAGAAATTAAAGCGCAAGAAGCAAAAAAGCCAACTGGAAAATTAAACAAATCTTTCCTCGGTCATATTATTGAAGCATTTGTTTACCAATCCCTAGCAACGTATTGTGAGGTAAACCGGCTACGGTTGTCGCACCTAAGACTTGATAAGTTTGGTAAAGAGATAGACTTTATTGTCGAGGATAATAAACATGATACAATCATAGCCATTGAAGTTAAGTCAGCATCATCAATCAATAACGATGACGTTCAGCATTTGACTTGGTTCGAAGGAGAAGCAAAATCAGAATATAAGGTTATCAAAGTGATTTTATATACTGGTGAATTTGCCTATACGCGCCAAGATGGCGTACATGTCATCCCAATTGCAATGCTCGGTGCATGAAATCTGAATAATAAAAGAAAACTGCTAGTAGATATTAGCAGTTTTCTTTTCATCTGAATTGTTTTTTGAGGGAACACATAATTCAACTCGTCTCAAAACTACCATACACCAGCTGATAATTCTGCTTAACCAGCATACTACCAATAATATGCGTCAACTCTTCCCACTCAATAATCGAGTAAATGTTATTAAAGTGGAAGAAGTGTTGATGGTCTTGCGCACTCTCGTAAGTATCCGAAATGATTAAATTAGCTTCCTGATATTTCTGAACCAACGTAATGCTCTCGTTACCAAAGAAATTATGCAATTGTCGCGTGACAAATTGATCCGCTGTAAAATCTCGTGACAACTGCAAATAAATCTTGAGCTTCGCTGGCGTATTATTCAGTAACAAAGAATGCACCACATTAACAAATAAGTGTTCCGTAACCGTCTGGTCTTCCGGACTCTCAAGCTCCAATCGAAGCTCTTCCGGCAATTCAGCCCGAAAATCATAATACAGACTCGCTAATCTCTCACCAGTGCCATCTTGAGTATCCGCCGTGAAGTTCGATGGCGGCGGAAACGAAAGACTCGAGATTTTACCTAAATCTTTCCCAACAATCTTCAAGA
>JAISIV010000079.1 GCA_031261865.1 Lactobacillaceae bacterium
CGTTGAGATGTGGTTATTGTTTGAATTTACATTTTGCTGAGTTCAGAATTGTCAGTAGTATCGAAATCAATAACTTCTTGTTCGATTGTATTAACTAACTGATTCGAAATTGGATTATAAACACTAGTAGTGTCCAACATATCACGAGCAATAGTTGGATCAGTTTCGTAGTGCAATTTAACATCATATTCTTGGGCAATTTCTTTTAGTTGTTTAGAACTTACAACCTCCATAATCAAGTGTTCGTATTGAATATGGTTTGTCTCCAAAAACTCTTCAACTTCAGCTCGGTTCTTTTCACGTAATTCACTAACTATTACTTTAATTGGATAACTTGGAGCAGTGATTAATTCCCATTGACCGGTAATTGCATTGGAGGCAATGATTCCTTCAAAACGCATGGACGACACGGCCAAAACCACTCTTTTGTGCATGATGTTCCATTCAAAAATCTTTGGCGATTCAAGAACTTCTAGAGCGAGATCGACTGAATTGGTACCTTTTTTAGTGGAATAAATGGACATTGTAGTAATTTTGTTCCAAGTATCCTCGTCTAGCTTTTCTTTTGCGGCTTGAAAGGCACTACCTTCATTAGTGGAGTCGTCGATTAAAAGAATGTTTTGATAACTCTTTGGTGATTTTGCTGATTCCTCGCGCAAACGATAACCGATTTTTTCAGAAGCAAGGTCAGCTACTAATTCATTAAAGCTAACAACTGGTTTGTTAAGAAAAAGACCGATTAAGGTTGCTGGAATCATGCCTCGACGAGGTAGGCCGACAATTAAGTCGAAATTATATGACTGTAAACGAGCTTGATTATCTTTGATAAGTGTATTCAAGTCATTTAAAGTACGGTAGAAAAATTTTGTCATGTTGTAAGAGCGCGAAGCTGAACGGGTTGCAAGCATGGCATAAGCGGTTCTAAAAGCGAAATGCGCGGAGCGGATTTTGCTTGTGAGTCCTTAAGTGTAGACTTGGCAACTTCGTTGCCTTAGTCGAACTTACGCAAAGCTATGCTCATCTTGCAGTTCAGTTGAGCGCGTTTCCTTTCTAATAAGAGAATAAAAACCCCGAAAATTCGGAGTTTTTTATAATGAATCAATATTTCGAAGCGTCCAGTCTTTTCCCATGAGTGCCAAAATTTCTGGCAAGTTAGGACCTTGAGTTTCTCTGGTTGTTGCTAGTCTCAATGGATTCCAGAGAGCACGACCCTTGATGTCTTCAGTCTGAAGCCCACGAATAACATCCATGATATTGCCGGCCGAAAAATCAGCCAATGACCCAAGTTGATTTCTAAAATCTGCAATCAATTGATCATTTTGTGGTTCTTCAACTAAAGCTTTGTCGTCTTCAGATAAATCATGTAATTCAAAGAATGGGTATCTAACGAGTTCAACAATTTCTTTGGTGTAGGAGATACCCTCAACACCGGCAATTTCAAACATCTTGTTATAAAACGCGGAATTACCTTGATAGTCGCCTTCTCTTAGCAAACCTGCTTGAACCAATTGTTCGGCAAGTTGAGGCATAACGGTTTCAAGTGAACGACGCATCCATTGATTATTAATCCATTGAAGTTTCTTTTGATCGAACTTTGCTGGAGATTTGGATAGACGAGTTTCATCGAACATCTCGATGAATTCTTGGGCAGTAAAGATTTCATCTTCACCTTTAGGAGACCAACCAAGTAAACCAATGAAATTAAACATAGCTTGTGGAAGATAACCAAGTTCACGATACTGTTCGACGAATTGAAGAACATTTTCATCACGCTTAGAAAGTTTCTTTCCAGTTTCACCATTGATGATTAATGTCATGTGACCAAAAGTTGGGATTGTCCAACCAAGAGCTTCATAAATCATCATTTGTTTAGGGGTGTTTGAAACGTGATCATCGCCTCGAAGGACGTGGGAAATTTCCATGAGGTGGTCGTCGACTACAACGGCAAAATTATAAGTTGGCATTCCATCAGCTTTTTGAATAACCCAATCACCACCAACTTCCTTAGCAGCGATTTTCATGGGACCTTTAACGATATCGTTCCATTCAAAGATTTGTTCTTCCGGTACGCGGAAACGGATAACCGGCTTTAAGCCTTGCGCTTCGAATTCAGCGTATTTAGCTTCGCGTTCTTCATTGGAAAGGCCTTCATATTCATAAACATAATGAGGGGCTTGCTTTGCAGCCATTTGTGCTTCACGTTCAGAAGCCAATTGTTCTGAAGACTTATAGGACTTATAGGCCAAACCTTTTTCAAGTAATTCATCAATATACTTTTGATAGATACCTTGAGCATTTCGTTCGGATTGGCGGTAGGGACCATATTGGTCGTTGGGTTTATCTGGCGATTCGTCCCAATCAATTCCTAACCATTTGAGGTTATCTAATTGGCTTTCTTCACCGCCTTCAACGTTTCTAGCGGTATCGGTATCTTCAATACGGATGATAAAAGTTCCATTATTGTGACGCGCGAAAATCCAATTAAAGATGGCAGTACGTGCGTTTCCAATGTGTAAATGCCCCGTTGGAGAAGGAGCATATCTTACTCGAATTTTTTCTGTCATAGGGTTTATTTTATCTCAAAGAATCGTGTTCGAAAAATAATATTGCGCGTAGTTAACTTTGTAGCAGTATGATTTTGCGAAGAAAGGATTTCTTATGGCTAAAGAAACGATTTTAGTAGTTACAAGTGAAAATATTGCAGGGTATTCCGTTACAGAAACATTAGGAGAAGTGTTCGGACAAACTACTCGTTCGAGAAATGTCTTCTCTCAGATTGGACAAGGTCTCAAGGCGGTTGTTGGAGGAGAGATCAAGGGATATACGCAACTTCAAGACGAAGCACGTTTCGAAGCTCTCGCTCGAATGCGTCAATAAGCCGAAAAACTTGGTGCCGATGCGGTAATCATGTTTAGGTTCGACACGGGGTCGTCACCAATCGGTGAATCAGTTGCCGCATATGGAACCGCCGTAAAGATAACCAAGAAATAGAAAAATGCTTCAGGTTAAATGAAAACTTGAAGCATTTTTACTGAATATTTAAGATAATTCCGGCGGCTACTCCGATTGTTCCAATCAAAACAACGAACTGCAAGCCTCGACGGATGTTCCAGTACCAACCCTGTTCAAACTTCCAAATAAAATGGATTTGGTTTTTCGGTCCACGATAAGTTATAAAAACCAATAAAGCCAAAATAGCAAGTATTACCGCGATCGGAGCTTGTAAGACGTTATGTCCAGCGTGGAACCAAACATAATCAAAAAACGAAGCCACTCCTATAAGAATTGAGATAAAAGTTGAAAGCATTCATTGTTCTCCTTGAAGATATTGTAAAAAAATAACCTCCCAAATGGGAGATTATTTGAATTAATTAAATTCTTATGAATTAAAGCTTAACGATGTTTGAAGCTTGTTCGCCTTTGTCACCAGTAGTAACATCAAAGCTAACTGCTTGACCTTCGTCAAGAGACTTGTAACCATCACCTTGGATAGATGAGAAGTGAGCAAAATAGTCTTTTCCGTCTTCACCAGTGATGAATCCGAAACCTTTATCTGCGTTGAACCATTTAACTGTTCCTTGTGCCATAGTAATACCTTTTCCTTGCACCATTGTGCGTAAATTTTTGTACCAATGGTGAAACGAAATGCATAACAAACGAGTAACCCTTAAATACAACACTAAGTATATAACAAATGTTCAACTAAAAAACATAAAAAGATTACTTCGGACGATTAGTAGCTTGAATAAGTGAAATGTTATTGGCTGCGGCCTTTTTTAAATCACCTTCGGCCATTGCCTTTTTCATATCTTGGGCCAGCAACAAGACCGCGGGGTCGGAATCCGGAGTCAAAGTAGCAATGGCTTTTTGCATTGCAGTTAGTTCTTCTTTAGAAGCGGTAGTCCAAGTTTCTGGAAGCTGATAAGTAACTTCTGTTTTAGTTACTACTTTATCCATTTCAAAAACGCCGAACAAAAACTTAAAAAATGAGTTGTTGTATTTATATTTAGTGACTTTTAATACACGATAAGCCTTCTCGCCACCAACTTTGACAACCTTCATTGTTTTATCAAGTTTAGGCGCATCCACTTTAGTATCCGTTGCAGAAGCGTCTTTTGAATAAACATAGGCGTCTACTTTCGAACCTTTATTTATCGGTTCAGCAATTAAGATTCCTGCAGGCGTTTTATTGCCGGTAGCCGAAAAAATCTGAGTTTTAGTGGTTTGAATGTCTTTTTTAACACCGTAATAGTTGAACATATGTTCAGAAGTGGCAAACACGGAAAGGATCAAACCAAGTAAAGAGATTGTCCCAAAAATAAAACGAAACGCTTTTTTACTAATGAGTGTCCAACTTACAAAAGTTAAAATCGCAAATACTGCAATTACTCCAATAATCATTTCGAACTCTCCTTTGCAATTACTTTCCCATCACGCAAGGTAAACGCAAGCAATACCCCAACAACGGCAAATCCAAGTGCGATCAAAAATGACACATGGAAACCATCGAGAGAAGCATTGAGCATTTTTTCACCGTATGCAAGAGCATCACTAACTTTTAAACTAGCCGATGGTTTATTTGAATTAATGATACTTTGAGTAACGGATGTCAACAAAGAAACAACCACTGCACTAGCAACTTGACGCATGGTATTGTTGGCGGCCGTTCCGTGAGGCGCTTCATGTGGTGGCAATGCTGACATAGCTGAAGCAGTCAAAGGCATCATAACCATAGAAATACCAAACATACGAACTGTATACATTACCGTGATAAATAAATGATTGGTGTGCAAATCGATGAAGTAGAAAGGAACAGTGGCGATTGCTAAGATTGTAAAACCAACCAAAGCCAAACGCTTTGCACCGACTTTATCGTAAATCGATCCGGTGATTGGTGACATAAGCCCCATCATCAAAGCTCCCGGTAAAAGCATTAAACCGGAATTCAGAGGAGACATTCCACGAAGGTTTTGCAAATAAGTTGGGAGCATCATTTCGATTCCCATCATCGCCATCATGGCAAGCGAAGCTAGGATAGTAGTGATAGTAAATTGCTTGTTCAAGAAAACTTTCACATCTAAGAACGGATTCTTCATGCGAGTTTGGCGGACAATAAAAGCGACCACAATCAAGATTCCAATTGTGCCTGGAACAATAACGTGGGCAATATCTAGCCAACCGTCATACTTCGCAACTGAAACGTTAGTCAAAGCCCATAAGAACAAACCGAAACCAATAGTCGATTCAACCAATGAAAGGAAATCAAGTTTAACTTCCTCATTAGGTACAACGTCTTTTAGGAAAACTAGTCCAAAAATGATTGCAATGCCGACAATAATCAAAGGAATCAAGAAAATTGTCCTCCATGAATCACTCAAAGTTAATCCTAAGAAATGGTGAGTTTTGCTTAGAATCCATCCGGATAAAGTAGGCCCAATAGCTGGGGCCATACCGATTACTAAACCACCCAGTCCCATGGCGGCACCTCTTTTTTCAGCCGGGAACATGTAAACCATAACCACTTGCATTAATGGCATTGAAATACCAACGGCAATGGCTTGGACGATACGGCCGAACAAGAACCAAGTCCATGTTGTTGTTGGGGCTGTGAAAGTAATTAAAGTCCCGGCGAACAACAAACCGTAAGCTACGATATACAACCATTTGGTTGAAAACTTAACAGATAAGTATGCTGAAACCGGAACCATAATTCCGTTAGCAAGCAAGAACCAAGAAGTTGCTTCTTGAGCAGTTGCTAAGTTGATATTAAAATCTTTCATCAAAGTTGGCACGGCAGTTCCAAGACTAGTCTGCATAAGCATACCGGCAAAAGTGGCAACCAACATGATGACGATAAACATGACACGGGAATATGGTTTTCCGTGAATATCTAATGGTTTTTCATTATTCATATTTTTTCTCCTTGTAAAGTTTCGAATCGATTTTTTTGATTAGTTGCGCCACTTGTCCAACATTGATAATTCTCAAATCATGCATAGCACGTGATGCAAGAGTGTAAAACAAACGTTTTTCTTCTTTGGGATCATATTGTGCATCTGAAACATTTGGCAAAATCACTGCATCGAATTCCAATCCTTTAGCTAGATAACTAGGTAC
>JAISIV010000099.1 GCA_031261865.1 Lactobacillaceae bacterium
GTCCGATTGGCTACTTTGGATTTTTTCTCGTTGTATTTTTCCGCTGCGGATACGGTCGTACTTAGCTTTTGTAATGTTGTACCGAAGCTTCCGGGTTGATATCCTCTCCCTTGACCAACTGTGACTTGACCCAATCTCGGAAGATAATATTCAATCTGGGAAATCAATTTGTCAACTTGATCAAAACCGTGGTCGGAATTTTCATAATCTTCCCAATTTTGTTTTTGATTTTGGGCGATTTGTTGCATTGAATCTAAACTAGTTTGGATCTCCCGAATTCTATCAGCACCTGCAAATTCAAAACTCATAATATCCGAAACGGAGTTCGTTATTTTTTCAATCTTTAAAGCAACTTCACCAGTACTTACTACTCCTTGCTTCAAGTTTGAAACATGTTGTTCTAACTCGTCGTTCACTAGTCTAAAATTGCCGCTGCTGTCGATTTGGTCGTAGCCGCCCCAATAGACACCAATTGCATTTTGAAACGTTTCGACTGTAGTTAATAAAACATGTATTAAGCTCATATGAACTTCAGAAATATAAGCCTTCATATTATCAGCACCTCTACCTTTGATATGGTTGGTCTTTGATAACACTTCAAAGCCTTGTTGTAACTCACTAAGAACCTCGGTTCTTTTTTGAAGGCCTTTTTGTAACCCTACAGATTGTTCTTGCCAACTATCTGCAAAGACTTCTGTAACACTCACTTGTGATCACCATTCTTTCTTGTTGTGTTAGCGTCTAGCTGATCTTCTATTTTTATTTTTAATCCTAAATCATGAAATGCCTTGACATCTTTTGATGCCAATTCTCCATAATCACTGATTACTTTGGAAATTCTGCCATAAAGCTTAGAAACTCGATTCATTTGAGTGGCTTTTAAATGTTCTGATCTATTCCAACCGTCATGTACTTTAGCGACCCTCGAAACCAACGTAGAGACTTTTCTAGTCTCTTGATGATATCCATCATCAACACCACGCTTTACCATACCCAGATTCCAGCCAATCTACGTGCTTCATCGGAAATTGTTGGATATTTAACGGGGTCTATTTCATAAGCTAAGTTTCTTTTCTTTTGGTTGTAACCATTAATCGTGCTTTGGAAGTCATCTATTGCTTTTTGTTTAGATCTTTTTGCATCATCTAGTTTCTCGATAAACAAATCATTTTGCCTCCCGTGCCACTGACCATTTCCTACTTTTTCATACTTATCGACATCTAAGTCATAGATATCAAGTTGAAGTGAAACGAGTTCTCTAACAGCGTTATCTAGCCGACGAATCTGATTGAGTTTTCCTTGAGCGCTCATATTATTCCTCTTCTCTTAGGCCAGCAAATGGATCACTAGAGTCTTCAATCACAGAATTATTTTCTAAATCAACTTCCACTGACTCATCGATGAAGTCCTGAGGATCATTTTGAAATTCCTTATAAGCTCTCTGAATTTGTTCGACCATATTTTGTTCATCATCATCCACAAAACCGCGATGAATCACTTTAACAACATCTTCTTCATTAAAATAAATTACATTTTCGTCGATCATTCCTTCGGGATAAAGGTATGCGCCGTAATCAAAATAGTTATCTTCCAACATAACTGCGCGGCTAATTATCATAATTTTTTTGACACTTCCGTTTAATAGAACTATTGAGCCTAGTGGTAAAAATTCTTTATTATCCATATTTGTTCTCCTTTTTAGTTTGCATTCCTATTTTTATGCCTCATAATCTAAAGGTAGTTTTATTCTTTGATATTCACTTCCTGAGTTTTCAATAAAGTAACCTTGGTTTATTGGAAGAGCTTCTTCATAAGATGAACCGCTTGCCCTTATTAAGGCGGAGTCATAAATTCTTGTTCCAACAAAGCCATTAAACTTCACTGAATCTCTAATTGCTTGTGATGCTAGATCATATGTTGAAGAAATATAGTTATTTGGACTAAAAATAATGACATTTAATCCGGCTTTGTAAGCATTTTTTAGACTTAGTTTAAAATCGTCTGCAGTGATAAACGTTTTATCAATAAAAGCTTTTAAGTCAGTAATAATCAAATATTGATTTTGACTAACTTGTTTTTCTTTAGCTGATTTTGTGTATTCCGCTAATAAATTGATTGTGGATTTTCCGTCATCGCTAGAATCTAAGTAAACAAAATTATTATTCAACGTTAAACTTTCACTTTCTTCTTCGAGAATGTCCGTTAAATCAAGTATTTGAACTTTTGGTTTCAATCGACTTACTTGATTCAAAAGAGTGCTTAGCAAGAACTTTTGCTGGTCCTCATCTTTATATGCAAACAAGAAATAAGGTTGTAAACCATTTTGAATACCCACTACTTGTGTAGTTTCCATAGATAGACCAAGAGGCAAGTTGCTTTTCTGTCTGAATTGGATTACAGAATCCATTTCAACGAACGTATCCACATCCAAAACTTCAGGCACCATAGGAATTCTATTAGGTCTAGTATTTGGGTAGCGTTCATCATAGTAAGTAGAGATATCTAAAACCTGTTTATTTAAGTTTTCTAGATATTCATTAGAACTAGTGAATTCTACTGGTAGATAGAATTGGATAGCAGTGGGGATACCATTTACTAACAATTGTCCTCGTCCTAGTATTGGTGGAGTAACTAAACTTTCTCTTCCAAAGATATTTCTAGATTCATCTTCATCATTGAAATACATAGTGATTTTAGTTTGGATGTTAGATAGCATATTCATTCTTAATGAATTAGAACGAGTAGCAGTGATTACTATATATAGACCAAGATTATTACCAGTATTTAAGATGCTAGTGATTAGTGAATCAATACGGTCCCGGTATTTAGAATCCTGAAGCAGATCATACCCATCTAATACCGTTAAGTTAATTGGAAGTTTTTCGTCCAATGAAACTTTAGAGTTGTACTGTTCTAAATTAGACACACTTTGTTTTTTGAATAACTTAGTACGGATAGATAGTTCATTTTCAACAAGTTCTAGCATCTTTACTAGTTTTTCTTCTTCATCTAATGAAACTATATCTATTACATTAGGTAATGACTTTAAGGGTTGTAGACCGTTAGTGGAGAAATCTAGTAGATTGAAAGTCATTTGGGTAGCTTTATTAGACTTAGAAAGATTCAATAACAACGTATAGAGTAGAGTTGTTTTTCCGAATCCCGGAGAAGACATTATTAAAGTATTTCCTGATTTTAGTAAGTCGTATAGATATTCAACTTGTTGTTGTTTAGTTGGAATATCTACTAATCCTAACGGAATAGCAGTTTGTAGGTTGTCGTTTCGGTAATTCTTTTTGTAATCAATTATTGGTGTAACTAAGTGTTCTTCAAGGGGCGGCAACCAAGGTTTATCAGGTGGAGTGATTTCCATGGTTTCAATGACGTCTTTGATATGAGAAATAACAGCATCTAATTGAGTTGGGAACTCTTTTTTATCACTTGGCGTGTCCGAATTATCATCCGGGTCTAAGACTAGATCTTGTTGACCTAAGTCATTAAACTTATAAATCCTTTTATCTATCTTGGTAGTTATTACTGAATCAGGGTCATAATCACTTCCTGCGTATCCTGATTGGAATAGTTCATAAACAATATTGTTTCCAACTTTTAGATATCCGCGTCCAGGATCAACAATAGAAGCGGCATCAGGTGTTTTTAATAGTTCTTTAGAATCGGCTTCGTTTTGCATTTTTAAAGCAATCTTAGAAGTAGAATTGGATTCAATTTGATCATTAACTACACCAGATGGTTTTTGAGTGGCTAAGATTAGATGTACTCCTAATGATCGACCAATACGAGCTACTGAAGTTAGTTCGTCTAAGAAATCTGGTGCATTAGCTTTTAATTCAGCGAATTCATCTGAAACTAGGACCAAATGTGGAATTGGTTTTTCAGGATATTCAACATCTTCTTTTCTATCTTTAGACTTACCTTCTAAATACAACTTGGTATAACCGTTGATGTTATTAACTCCGAAATCGGCAAACGCTTGTTGTCGGTTTTTTAATTCAGCATTAATTGAAATTAATGCACGAGTGGTTCCTGCCCCATCTAAGTTAGTAATTGCACCTAGGAAATGAGGTAAGTCTGAAAGTGTATTAGCTATTCCTCCACCTTTCCAGTCGATAATTAGAAAGCCGATTTGTTCTGGAGAATAGTTAATTGCAAGCCCTATAAGATAAGTGGTTAGAAATTCTGACTTACCTGAACCAGTGGTTCCACCAACTAAGGCATGAGGGCCATGAGCTCTTTCATGTAAGTCCCAATAGACTTTGTCTTTTTTTCCACGCCAACCGATTAGAGAAGCAATGGTTTTGTTGACTTGAGCTTTTTTATAGTTGTCAGCGATGTTTAATTCTTCAACAGTTTTAACTTCATATTGTTCAAGTAGAGTTAGACTTTCGGGAAGCGAATTTTTTGCCACTAGCGTATGAATAAGCGATGAAATTTTTCTAATCGTATCTTCATAATTCTCATCCGTCAGTTTTTCGTATTGATTAAAAGGTTGATTCTTATATTGGTTGTGGTCGTTGATTAGCAATGCTTTATTTGAATCAATCAACTTAATAGTGGTGTTAGTTTGTTCTGGAACTAGAGCCAAGTCGTCTTTAACGAAAATTAGAGTCACTCCATATTTCGATAAATCTTCCGCCAAAAACTCATTGATTGAATGACCGTACAATAGGTCGTCATCAAAAATCGTGAAAATATAATGGGTGTCGAAATTAACTGGTTTATTACTTTCTTTAACTTGAGATCTGCGCGCCACTAATAATTGGTAAAAACTAGTAAGTACGATATCTCTAGTCCTCTCATCAATAACAACTCCACTTAAATTAGCAAAATCCAAATTAGAATGCCTAAATAAATTCAAATAATCATATTTATCTTGGTCGTTTTCACCAAGAACTGATACAAATTGGACGTCTCTATAGGAATGGAAAAAGGCAATTTGCAGTAGGAGAGTTTTGATGAACTGATTAACGTTGCTATCTGAACCTACAATCCCTAAAACGCTGTCCTTTAAATTGGTGACAAGAGGAGCGTTATCTAACGTTTTATAAAAATCAACTAGATTAGCGGCTTCTGTAGACAAATCATCCACGTTTTCGACAGACGGTGTGAAATCAATTTGGTATGCGGGGTTTAAACCTGTGGTTCCCAGAGATATCGTCAGAAAATCAGCATTGTCCGCCTGCTTTTCATAAATTCTAGAAGAGTATTCATCCGCCATTTTCTTAAACTGATTTTGATCGGGATAGTGGTGTTCATAAAAAGCAACTTGTCTCTGCTTCAACTTAGACAATTCTTCAGCCTTCAGAAGTAGGTAATCTTGATATGATTGCCTACTTTGGTCTAAATCTAAAGATGCTTGTTTTTTGGTTCTGAAAAAATTTAAAACAGAAACCACTATCGTAACGACGGAAGTAAATCCCATCGCTAAAACCATTACTGGGTTTCTTCCAGAAAGGATCGTCGTTACAAACGTTGCTGCAATCATCCCCAAAGGTGGTAAAACTACTTTTAATAACCCATCACTTTTTTCTTTTTTGTTTATTTCGGTATTTTTAATATCAATCTTTTCTTCGGGTTGCTGCAATAAAATTCTAGGAGTCCTTTTGTATAACGGGAAGTCCCTCGGAAGGAATGGCTTATCTTCGATGAAAAAAGTATTGCCGTTAAAAATAATGTCCGGAATTATTGAAATAACTTTGAGCCCTTTGTTTGTTAATTGAATAAAAACACCGTCTATATATATTCGATCATCCATCTTTAATTCTTGATGAATGATAGCGTCTTTAACTCTTCGTTCATTGAAGAAAATAAAACCAGATTCATTTTTTGCTACTGAGAAGAATATTTTATTTCCTTGTCGCAATAAAACCAATTTTGCATTTGTAGGAATTTGAATGTCTGATCCAACTTTAGAACTAACAAGAAAAGCGGTTTTGGGAAGTGGGATTAGTTTAATTTCAAGTTTATTGTGCGGAAAGATGACAATATCTGGCTGTTTTTTATTCTTCGCCTTGATGCGAGTAACTTGATCACTGCTTAATTCTTGCGAATTCAGTGTGAGACCAGAATTTAAAGTAGCCTCTGCGTCCTGAATTAATGCATAATAATTTATTTTTTCAGGCGCTACTTCAAAAATATCAAACGAGATAGTCGTGGTCGAATTAAAATTCGAGGTAAAAGTTTCTAATTGCGTAGCCATTAGTTGCCTCCGTTGCTATCCGTCTTTCCGTTGATAAGGTTGACGTATTTTGTGATTTGTTTTTGATATTCCTCTAGTTTTGTTTGCTTTACCTGACCATCCATATCTTGATCTGCATATGTCTTGTCGTAAAGCTTGTTGTAAGCAAACAAAATCAACTGAGGATCATTGACGTTCTTTGCATAACTCAGTGCTTTAGTCAAATCACCCCTTCCTGAACTAATCCAGAACAGCAATACGTTTTGTGGAGATTTAACTGAAAGGTTATTAAGAATATTCCCTTTTTGATCGTTATTTAAATCTTCTAATTTTATTGATGAGACAGCGAGAATAAATTGGGTTCTAACTGATAATGATTTCGGGTTTTGCTTCTTTAAAGTAGAAATTGCGCCTTGAAAGTCGTTGATAATATAATCATTGGTTGCCTTAATTACCAGATTGTTCTTTGCGTTTTGTGAGCTTAAATATAAAGCGTAACTAGCACTACCTATAGAAACTATGGCTAGAATTGCCAAAAAAACTCTCAAAAGATTGAGGTGGGTCTTTGTTATTTTAGTTTTAGTGCGACGGTCAATCAAAGATAACTTGTTGCTCTCATTTATCACCAAAGTCTCAATTCCATCAACGTTTTGTGCTGAGTTCATCTCATTTAAAAAATCATTGTGCGAGTTGAAAGGTGCGTTACTGATACGTTTGTAATTAGTTTGAATGTTTCCTGAACTTAAAATTGACAAAATCAGATTTTTAAATTCTCTAAAACTTTCTGTGGAATCTTGTATCTTTGGCGGCATTAAATCAAAAACACCTAAATGTAAAATGTCAACGTTTAAACTGGGCGTAATTAGAATATTATCAGGCTCAAAATCGGCAACCAAAACTGGTTGCTCATCGATTTTTTTGTATAAACTGACCAGATTCGACACTAAAATTAATTTTTGAGAATTGTCTAAATTTGAAATATTAGTGGCAGACAAGGTCTTGCTTTGTGAATTCAAAATGTAGACAAAATCTACGGTGTTTTCGTTCGACTTAATTTCAACATCTTTTAAAGAAGAATCAAGATTTAAAAGTTCTAGGATTTCTCGTAATCTGTCTGTATCGATCTCAGCTTTCGCAATGGAAAAAACAAACCTGGAGTCATCGTCACCGATTGAATTTAATTGGATTGGAAAATTTGAAAAGTTTAATTCTGTCATGTTTAATTGGCCCCTGTGTTAATAAATATTTTTGAGAAATCGCCCATCGATAATTCTCTTAGCGTAGTCTGTCCCAATATTTGGTCATTGCTTTCATTTCTCATTTCAAATTTTTCACTCTCCAAATTTAAAAGTTCTTTGATATCTCCTGCTAATTCATCAGCAGCTACTAAACTTGGCATTGAATAATCACCAAGATATTCTCCGTTTTGAAATAATGAAACTCGTATATGGTCAGGCATTTTGTCTTCTTCCTCTCTTGAATATGTAATTGCTAATTAAAACCCCTAAAACAACAGCCAGAACGCCAAGTGGAATTACGTATGCCGGCGAAAAATAATTCACCTGAGAATTAGCAATTTTTGAACCACCCGAAATTAATTCTTCGGATGTGTCCTGCGTTTTAAAAAGCATCGAATAATCAGGCTTAACTTGTGTTGGGGAAGCTTTAGTAAATGGCAAATTAGAAGCTTCCTTTATCTCAGTTGAATTATTTTTTTTTATTTCACCACTTTTATTAAAAGCATCTGGCAAAAATAAATTTGGGTAAGTCTCATCTAGATGTCGGGTTGCCAAACCGTTTTGAACGGTATCGTTTGAGTAAATGTGCGACGGATCCAAATTCAATTGTCCATTGGAGTCAGTTATTTTTCTTTCTATTGTCATTAAAAACCGCCTCTCAAATTATTTTTATTCGGTCGATAAGTCGTCACTATGACTACCACAAGTGAGATAACAATCAACAGAACCCAAGACAACCAGTCAAGATTACGACCTAACTCGATTAGAGTAAGACCGTTTTGTACAATTTGGAAAGGGTTAAAGTTCGCCAACCAAGTTAGTAACGATTGTCCACTTACAAGAACTCCAATCACGGGGTTTAGGATGATGAATATTCCAAAGAGACCGGAAATTATGTATAGCGGGGTTCTGAATTTTTGACGAACTTTGTAGTTCATCAAAAGTGATATTGAAATTATCAACAATGAACTGAAAACAAATAACGAAGTCCTATTTTGATTCGGGGCAAACAACAATGCCGTCAACCCGGACAGCAGTAGAGACAATGCAGGAATGCTCCAATTTTCTTTTTCGCCAAGATAGGAGACCTTATTAATAAGCACATTTATCAAAAGTGAGAATCCAAATATCAACAGCGTTAGTAGATATGGCATAATCGATTTTTGCGAATTCGATGTCTCTGTTTGGTTTTTCAAAGTAACTGGATTTGACAAAAAATTGAGCAATTGTCCGTTGTCCGAACCACCAATCTTAGCGTTTGAAAATACATTTTTAAAATTGGTGTAATAGGCATTAGTATCTTTAGAGCTGGAATCCCAATCAGAAGCCAGATTGTTGACACTTTTTAACGTTTCATCAGTCTGCGTAGTTGCATCTTTAGTTTGTTCGTAGATCGACTTAAATTGATCATCAAGAGGGTCAATTTTTTCTTCGGAAGATTTTAAATCGGTGACGTCTTTTTTAATACTGGCAGTTAACTCTTCTACTTTTTTTCGTCCGTCATCGTTGCCGTTTTCCAAGAAAGCCAGCGATGTCTGATACCAAGTCAATAAATCCGTGTAACTGCGGTTGATGATATTTTCGTGATTATTCAACTTGATGTAAATGCTATTTATTGAATTAAGATCTTTGTCATTCAAGACTTCATCAACTTTTTGTTGAGCAGCGATATTAGCTTGCAAGAGAGCCATACCTTGTTCGTAATAGAGTTTTATTAAATCACTGTGTTCTAAAAGTTGGCCTGGATTTGCGTATTGCATATAAAATGACTTTTCATCTGCCAGAGCTCGGGGAGATTCGGGGAGATTGGATAAATATTTTTCTTTGCTCTGTTCTGGATTCGAGAAGTAACTGTACATCTCACTGCTAACTTCAGCAATATTTGTCAGTGCATCTAAATTTAACTCGGTTAAATCAATGTCTCTAAGTGGTACATACACTTCTGTCGTGCCAAAAATAGTATCGTCAGAATCATTAGGTCGATGCTGTGTAGTATCCGCAGGAATCTCAGGAACCGGCTCTTCAGAAGGATCTGTTGGAGTTGTTTGTGAAGAGTCTGATGCGTCAGTCTGCGAGGTTTCAGTTTCATCTGGTGACTTTGTATTTTCTGACTTATCTGAGGAAGTTTGCGAAGGATCTGTCTGGCTATCTGAATTATTCGAAAGCGAACTACTCTGATCTGACCCAGAATCGTCCCCTGTTTGTGATGTGGATTCATCTGGACTTTCTGGAGACGGTGATGGCCACCGCCAAGGTTTGGTTTTATACGTGGTAATTTCGTATTTGAAAAAGTTCTTGTTCTCGAACTTTGAAGGATCACTGAAACTAAATTGAGGAGTGTAGGTATTCGTTGGAAAACCTAGATCTGGAAGGAAATTAGGCCAGAAGTTAAACGCATATAGATAATTTTCATTGGATACTTTCAAACCTAATCCAGATTCAGGTTCAATATAAATTTTGATGTCACGATTACTATCTCTATTTATCTGTAGACCATCGATTTGATTTTTATTGAAGTTGATTGCACTCGTATAGGGATCTTGAATAAGAATTCGATTTCCGTTGAAACTAAGATTGTTTTCCTGAGCGTACTTAGTGGCCGCCAAAAGTTGAATGCTTAATTTGTCAAATTGTGAATCAGAAATATATCTGTAATTATGTAATTGATTTAACAAATCTTTGGCATTACTAGGAATATTTGTAACATCCTCATTCAACTGACTTAAATCCGGTTTATTAACAGAAGTGGATTCAATTAATTTGGTCAACGAAGCCTTCGTTTGGTTATAGGCCTCAGTATTTCGAGTTAAATCTGCAGCTTGGATGGAAGTATCAGGCATCGTTCCGTTGAAGTAAGTGTTTATTATGTCGTTTTTTTGGCTGCTAATTTTTTCTTGTTGACTTTGAAGTGAATCAACTTGGTTTTTGATTTGTGAAGTGAGTGTCTGAACATTCGTATTAAAAGTACCCAAATTATTATTCAGGGAAATGTCTGAATCATCCAATGAATCGGGGTTTTGTTTTGGCCCCACAAAATCGGTTTTTAAATCAATTAAAAATCGGCTTATATTTTCGTTGTTGTCCAAAATATTAGAACTGGTAACATCAAGCAAACTATTTGTTCGGTTAGTAAAAGAAGATAATTCTTGCTGATAAGATTCCTGCTGGCTTTGCAATCCTTCGATTGCTGAAACATTATTTTTATATTGATCCGGTAGGCCATTAAAAGGATTTTGAACACTTTGTTTTAAGAAATCATTACTAGTTTGAATTTGTTGATTAACGTTTGAGGTTTTATTTTGAGCGTCATATAGATTGTTTAAAACGCCCGCGAAATATAAATTGATAATTTTCTTGTTGAAGTCTTCGAGAACCGAATGAACTTTATTTGAAAGAAGTGTTTGGGTTTGCTGTTTATGGGTATCTTGCGTTTTAAAAGTTATTTGCGCCTTTGCTGGATCATAACTAGTTAAATCAAGTATCTTAGATGAAAAATCTTGCGGAATGACAATAATAGCGTCAGCACTCTTTTCGTCAAATAAACTTGTAGCAACCGACAAGGATGTGACTGACCAGTTGTTGCTTGAGTCTAGGCTTATTTTTTTAACAAAATCAGACCCAAGGTTATATCTTTCATTTTGAAAACTGGACCCCAAATCTTCGTTAACAAGAACGAAATTATATTTTTTACTTTGTCCGTTAGCCACACTTTGGGTATGAAGATTAGCGAAATTAACAAGGAAAACTAATACACCCGTTGTCAATAATCCGAAAAACAATACTGCGATGATTTTCAAATTTCCTTTAATATTTCTCATACCCTTCACACCTCAAACTCATTTTCTTCACAATAAGACACACTAAATATACCCTGAGATTTTGACTGAACTATTAATTTATGCCTAAAACACTCCATATGTCCGGATATAGGGTACTTTTCAAGATGCATTATTTACTTAAAAGTTCTATCTTTTA
>JAISIV010000067.1 GCA_031261865.1 Lactobacillaceae bacterium
GGAACTCTTAATGAAAATATGAGTTGGACAAACTTCACGGAATTGTCGAGTTATGGAAAATTGTCTAAAACTTCTAAAAAACCACCCAGCGATTTTATAGACTTTTTAGTGGCTGAAGAATACCTAGAAGTCCAAGGGGAATTTAGAAGTTTATCCGTAACCGAATTTGGTCAAAAAGTTTTAGATGGAGATGAATTAGTCTTTTATCGCAAACCAAAGAATCTTTCGAAGTCTAAAGATTTGTCCACCACTGGAAGTCCTGCTACAGGTGGGGCGTTATTCGAAATGCTTAGAACAAAACGCGCTGAAATAGCAAAAGAAATTGGCAGACCCGCGTTCATGGTATTCAGTGATAAAGTATTATCAAATATAGCCGAAGCCATGCCGATTAATGAAGAGCAAATGCTTGAAGTGAGCGGAGTTGGACAAGTTAAATTTGACCAATTTGGTGAAGAATTTTTAGAAGTTATTAACCAGTTTTTAGGAGAGAAAGAAAATGAATAAAAAAGTTTTAGGAGCAATTATCGCAGTTGTTGCGGTCATAGTAATTATTTTTGGGAGTTTCATCGGAACCGCCAATGGATTGGCTCGTGCTGAAGAAACCGTTAGTGCTCAACAAGCAAACGTTGCGACAGCCCTACAACGTCGTGGTGATTTAATCCCTAATTTAGTTAACGCCGTTAAAGGATCTCAAGGACAAGAATCCTCAATCTATAAAACAATTGCCGAAGCCCGCACGCAATATTACAACGCCTCTAATAAATATGACAATGCGACTACCACTGATCAAAAAGCGACAGCTTTGAATGATCAAGCTAAAGCCTTAAATATTATTGTCGGCTCTATTCAAGAAAATTACCCAACTTTAAAATCGGCTGACCAAATGGATACTTTGATGACTCAACTTGAAGGGACAGAAAATCGAATTCAAGTTGAACGTCTTAAATACAATAAGGACGTTAAAACTTACAACACTAAGTTGGTCACTTTCCCATCTTCGTTGGTTGCTGGAATGACAGGACACACTCGCTTAGATTATTTCCAAAATGATTCCTCAACAAATTCTGCTCCTGTTGTTGATTTTTCATCAAGCTCAAGTTCTGAAAGCAGTTCTAAATAATGAAAAATAAATTCAGAAATATCGTGAAAGTTATTGCGGTATTTTTTTCTATTGTCGGAACAGGGATTCTAGCTTATGCTGAAAATCCGGATAAAGTCGAACCAACTCGTGAATACGTTGTTGACGATTATGCGGGAATTCTAGACGACGAAACCAAAAATCTTGTCATTAATCAAGAAAAAGATTTCATCCAAACTAAACGCCATCCTCAAATCGTTTTGATGACAATAAAAACAACCGGGAATTTAGATATTACTGATTGGGCTAACGATTTGCTTTTGCGAGATGTTTGGCAATTTGGAAAAAGGGGTGAAGACAACGGTGTCTTAATTCTATTCGCCCAAAACAGTGGCAAGAATAATGTCCGCATTTCAACTGGTTATGGCGTTGAAGATATTCTTACTGATTCTCAAACTCAACAGATTCTCCAAAGTCATCTTCAGGATCTGAAATCTTCTAATCAATCAGATATTAACAAGGGCTTACGAGCTGTTTTCACAGATGTTGCAACCATTCTTAAAACCCGATATGCAAATAAAACTGATAAAGAATTAGAAGAACAAAAGCAGTCGGGCAATGATTTTATCGGAGCACTCGCTTTTATCGTGATTTTTGTTGTCGTTATTCTTTCCGTTATTAAAAGACGCGGTGGTCGTGGAGGAAGAGGTGGCGGAGGTAGTGGAATTTTGCCTTGGATTATTCTTTCTTCTATATTCTCTGGCTCTGGCCGCGGAGGGCGCGGAGGCGGTTTTGGTGGTGGTTCATCTGGCGGTTTCAGCGGGTCTGGCGGCGGAGGCGGATTCGGCGGAGGCGGATCTAGTGTCTAAGAAAGAATGACCGTTCTATTTGTCGCTGCTAAAAAATTGAGCCTTAAAATCAGCTCCATTGCCAAAATTAGGTGCGTTTACCGTGTTACAATATATTCCTGTGAGAAAATCTCACTTCCTTACCTAGTTACTAGGTCAGAGTCCATAAGGAGGTAAATAATATGGCTACTAGTTATGAATTAACTTACATCATTCGTCCCGACATGGATGACGCTGCAAAGAAAGCCCTTGTTGAACGTTTTGATAACGTTTTGACTGAAAACGGTGCTTCTATCGTGTCTTCTGAAGATTGGGAAACTCGTAAGTTGGCTTATGAAATCGAAAAGTATCGTGAAGGTTTGTACCACATCGTAACTTTCACTTCCGAAGATGATAAAGCTACTAACGAATTCGACCGTTTGGCTAAGATCTCTCAAGATATCCTTCGTCAAATGTTTGTTGTTGTTGATTTTGCAAAGCTTGCTGATTCTAAAGAAAAGTCTGCTGTTGCCGCAGTTAAGGCTGCTGAACGCCGTGCTGCACGTGATGCAGAACGTGCTTCTCGTTACAACAACAATTCGACTCAACCAGCTGCTCCTGCTTCTCAAGCACCTGCCGCAGAATCTGCAGAATAATTTTAAGAGGTATTAAATGATTAATCGAGTTGTTTTAGTTGGTCGCTTGACCCGTGATGTTGAATTACGTTATACCGGAAACGGGGATGCAGTTGGATCATTTACAGTTGCAGTTGAACGTAACTTTACTAATTCTGCTGGAGAACGCGAAGCCGACTTCATCAGTGCCGTTATCTGGCGCAAAGCGGCTGAGAACTTTGCTAATTTTACTAGCAAAGGTTCGATGGTTGCTATTGAAGGAAGTCTTCGTACTCGTAATTATCAAAATAACCAGGGTCAAACAGTTTATGTGACCGAGGTCAATGTTGATAATTTCTCTTTGCTTGAAACACGTGCGCAAACTGAAGCTCGTAAGTCAGGTAATGGCGGAAACGACGTTCCTAACTATGGCAATAATGGTGGCGGATTCAATCCCGCCCCTCAACAAAATAACTCATTTAATCCAGCACCTTCTAATCCGCAACCACAAGGAACATCTAATAATGGTGGCTTCCAAGATTCTCCATGGAACAATGTCTCAAACGACAATGGAAATGGTGATGACGGTTATGACATTTCAGAAGATGACCTACCTTTTGATTAATAAATCAATAAGAAAGGAATACAAACATGGCTGAAGAAAATGTACAAGTAAACAACGGCGAACGTACAAATCGTCCTTCTCGCACTCCTCGTGGAGATGGAGAACGTCGTGGTGGTCGTCCACAACGTCGTCGTAAGGTAGATTACTTGGCAGTTAATCACATTGAATATGTAGATTATAAAGATGTTGAATTGCTTCGTCGATTCATCGCCGAAAACGGTAAGATCTTGCCAAGCCGTATCACTGGTACTTCATCAAAGAACCAACGTAAAATTGCAACTGCTGTAAAGCGCGCCCGCATCATGGGATTGTTGCCATTCGTTGTTGAATAATGAAATTAACTCTCTAGATAGTATCTAGAGAGTTTTTTTTATAACTATCGGATATAATTATAAATAATTATGGTCATGGATGTTAAATCAAGAAAACAGGGTACATCAATCGTTGTGACTATTCCGGCCGAGTTTCATATTCCGGAAAACACCATTTTCGAGCCTAAAATTTTAGAGGATGGGACTTTGCAATTTGTTCCAAAACTAGAAGAGTTTCCGGATATTTGGAATGATTCGCCAGAAGACTTAAAACGATTCAACGAAATGATAGGGAATTTTGATGATGGTGCGGCGTTTGGGAGAGAAGATGTCGAATATTGAGCAAGGAAAAATTTATTGGGTCGATGCTGAGCCCCACTCTGGTAGAGAACAAGGAGGACATAATCCAATGTCCGGAAATGTAAGACGCCCGGTTGTCGTTGTTTCTAATGATGGTTATGGAAAAACCGGAATGGCAATTGTATTTCCGATTACTTTAAATCAAACAAAGAGCCGATACTTGATGCCAATAAATCTTAAAAAACCATCTCAGGTAATCTTGTCTCAAATTCTGGGCTATGACATGGTTGCTAGAAGGGCCGAGGAGTATTCTCAAATTACGAGCCAACAACTTCAGTACTTAAAAAGAATTGTTAGGAGCATGTTGTAATTTTCAAGTGAAATTAAAAAGCGATTCAAACGAAATTCCAATCAACGGAATAGAAGTTTGAATCGCTTTTTTATTTAAAAGAAATATTCTAAGTCGGAAGCAGGTGTTGGATAAGCGAATAATTTATCTCTAATAGAACTATAAGTGTCTTTATCATTGATCGCTTCGGTAAAGTAGTTGATTAATTCGTCAGCATGAGTGCTTAACACAGTTGCCCCTTTTAAAACACCAAGGCCGTCGATTACGACTTTTGCTTTAGCAACTGGTTCACCGATTCGATAATAAGTAAACCACTGCGTCATATCTAATTCACGTACTAGCAATCCTGCATCATATCCTTGTTGTGCTGTAAGACCAACTTGTGCTAATTTTGGTGTGCCATAAACAGTCATTGGAATTGCGGGATATTCGATTGGGTCAGACAATCCTAATATAACTTTTGCCGCATACCTTGCTTCATAATATCCAGCAGTCGTAATGCGAGGTGTCCCTGAATTAGCAACATCACCGGCAGCGTAAATATGAGCGTTAATTGTTCTCAGGAATTCGTCAACTTGAATACCGTGAATATCGTCTTCGACGCCGGCATTTGTCAAGTCCAATGTATCGTTATTTCCCACACGGCCAATTGCGCGCAAAACTAAACCAGTTTGCAAATCGTAGCCAAAGTTTAGACGTGCCGAA
>JAISIV010000125.1 GCA_031261865.1 Lactobacillaceae bacterium
TCTACTTCCTCTTCTTCCAAAAGCTTAGTTAGAAGTCTCATAGCAACCGCTCCGATATCGAATTTAGGTTGAGTAATAGAACTTAAGGCCGGCCTCGTGTATTGAGTGATCTTAGTGTCGTCACTGGTAATTAACTGGAAATCATTAGGGACTGCAATGGAATTATCAACCATGTAATTGGCGATTCCAGCTGCGACTTCGTCTTGCATAACCACAGCCGCTTCAATTCCTTGTTCGATAAACTTCTTGCCTAATTCGTAACCGTCAGAATATTCATCCCCATAAAAAACCTCACACTCAGGAAGAGACTTCTTAAATCCTTCAACTTCAATACCGGTTACTGGTGTATTAGCGTTTTTTGCAACAAGCACAATCTTTTGATTCTTCGTGCCTGGCTTTAAAATCTCAACGGCTTGTTGAACGGCTTGTTCATAATCAATCGATACCGAAGCAAACTGGCTTTCACCGGTATGAGTTCCTGTAAAGACTACCGGCACACTAGTAGCTTTCAATTCATTAATCGTAGTCAAACTAGGATTGTCATCCATATAAATGATGCCATCAACTTGTTTTTCTAGCAATGATTGTAAAGCATCATTTTTGCCTAAATTCTCGTTGTTTGCAGTAATCGATGCCACCACGGAATATGAATACATTTTTGCAACAGCATCAACCCCCTGTGCTAATTCAGCTGTGAAAAGATCCGTTAAATTAGGCATGATCAAACCAATAGTCGTTGACTTAGAGGTTGCTAGCCCTTTAGCTAAGGAATTAGGATGATAGTCCAATTTTTTAATAACATCTTGAACTTTTAACCTAGTGGCTTCCTTAACGCTATTTGTATTATTTATGACACGTGAAACGGTTGCTAAGCTCACGCCAGCTTCTCTAGCAACATCGTAAATTGTAGGCAACTTGTCTGCACTCATAGATACAGTCTACCGACAAACGCCATATATTGCAAGCGCTTACATCTTTTCTAGTTTTTCAACAAGTTTATTGCGGACAACTTTCCCGGTCCCATTTCGTGGAAAATCATCGACAAAATAAATTTTAGTTGGTCTCTCCGGCAAAGATAGGTGTTCAGAAGCATAATTTTGGATTTGAGCAACCATTTCATCATCAGTTAATCCTTGATTAGACACAATCACGGCAGCAGTGACTTCTTCGCCATATAGTGTATTTGGCATTCCTACTACTACAACATCTTGAATGAATGGAATATTTAACAGATTATTTTCGATCGCTTTGGGAGCTACTTTTTCACCACCGCGATTAATCAATTCTTTGATGCGGCCAACAATTGATAAATAACCATTTTCATCGAATCTGCCTAAATCACCAGTTTTCAACCAACCATCAATAAATGATGATGGATTAGAATCCAAATAATCCGAAATAACGTGATCTCCTTTTAAGAGAATTTCACCTTCAACACCTGCGCTATCTGTAATCTGGTCGTCGACTAATAACTTAATTTCCGTATACACCGGTAATCCAACTGAACCAACTTTGGTTGCTTTCAACGGATTTAATGCAATTAGCGAGGCGGCTTCAGTCATTCCATAGCCTTCTACAACTTCAATACCAAAAGTATTTTTGAACTCAAGAAGCGATTCTTCAGGCAAAGAGAAACTAGCAGAGCGGACATATTTCAACTCCACTTCATCTTTTCTAGCATTAAAAGAATTAATTGCCTTTTCATTCATTTGCAAAATCGAAATAATTGTCGGTACCAAAGAAACCCAAGTGACATCGTTATCAGCGACCTGATTCCAAAAATTGCTAGCGGAAAACTTTTTTGCGACAACCAATTTGCCACCAGAAACTCGAGTAGAAAGAGTAGAAATAATTTGGGCATTAATATGAAACATTGGCATAACAACCATATTGGTATCGTCTTTAGCGAGTGATTGAGATTGTCCAACATGAATGGCTGAATTGAGAATTTGCTGATGCGTTAATGGAACTCTTTTGGGTTTACCGGTAGTGCCGGAAGTATTTAAAATAAGCGCAATCGAGGATTCACGGTTCATTTTAGTGGTGGGAAGATTACTAATGTAAAAGTTGAAATCTTCAAAACTACTGTTTAACAATTCTGGATGGTTTAGTTCCTTTTCGAAAAAGACTGCCTTATATCCGTATTCAAAAATCTCATCAGCGATTTCACTTTCACCACTGGTAGGTGCAATCGGATGAACGGTAGCACCAATCTCCCAGAGAGCTTGTTCTAAGATAGGATAATTTTTATCGTTTTCCAGAGCAGTTACTACTACATCACCTTCACTGATACCACGTTCAACCAATTCTTTTTTATAATTTTTTATCAGTTCTAAAATTTTCTGGCCAGTGAGCCAAGTCTCATCTTCGACGTTTTTTATTAGGTCTTTATCTAAATTGTCGTTTAAAACCTGAGTCAGTTTTTCAGTTAAATTACTCATTTAATCTCCAGTAATATCATGCAGAATTTCTTTAACAACTTTTTGGAATGCAGGCGTTGTAGAATCGCGTGGGCGATCTAAATGTCTTAAGTCGAATTTTTCCGACAGTGTTTCTCGATTAACCACATATACTTCGTCAGCAACTTTTACGGCTTCTTCAACATCGTGTGTAACTAATACTCCGGTGAATTTAAATCTTTGCCATAAATCAACAATTAGTTGTTGCATGTTGCGGCGAGTCAATGCATCTAAAGCACCTAATGGTTCGTCAAGCAATAATAATTCAGGTTGGGTAATTAAAGCACGCGCTAAAGCCACACGCTGTTGTTCTCCACCAGATAAAGCATTTGGATAAGATTCCGATAAATGATCTAAGCCAACTTCTTTTAAAAGGCCCATGGCTTGTTGAGACGTACTTTGATCGTTAACCAGAAGCACGTTATCAATCACTTTTTCCCATGGTAGAAGTCGCCCGTTTTGAAACATGATTCTAGTGTCGGCTTGGATGCCAGAAAATTTTTGATCTTTTTTTAACAGCTCCCCTGCGGTAGCTTCTTCAATTCCAGAAATTAATCTCAGTAGTGTCGACTTACCACCACCGGACTTCCCTACTAGGGCTACAATGCTTCCCGTTTCAACCTTAAAATTAACATGATCAATAATGGTTCTGCCGTTGTAGGCTTTTTTTAGATTTTTTGCTTCAAGAAAAGTACTCATGCTTTCACCTCTCCAACCTGCCAGCTCAATAATTCTTCTTCTAGGAATTTAGCAATAGAATCCGACAACTTACCTAAAATTGCATACATAACGACGACTAGAATTAGAGTTTTGGTATTGGCGAAATTTTGAGCATCAGTTGCCATATAACCTAATCCGGATTTAGCATTGACGGTTTCAGCAACAATCAAAGTTGTCCACATTACGCCAAGTGCATATCTAACACCGACCAAAATACTTGGTAATGCGCCAGGGAAAATGATTTTTTTAAACATCTTGCTGCGCGACAATTGATACAGTTGCCCCATTTCAATTAAGTCAGGACTGACATTTTTTATGCCGTTGTAGGTATTGATATAAATTGGAAACATCACACCTAAAGCAACTAGATAAACTTTTGCCGGTTCACCAATTCCAAACCAAACGATAAAAAGAGGAAGTAAAGCAAGGTGTGGAATATTTCGAATCATTTGAATGGTCGAATCAAGAAGATTTCTAGATAGGGTCGATAGTGCATTTGCCATCCCCAAAACAAAACCAATACTTCCACCTAACAAAAATCCTAAAGTTGCGCGATATAAACTAACAGCAATGTTCTTAGGAAGGGTTCCATTTTTAGTCAATTTAATTCCTTGTTGGATAACTTGCAGTGGACTTGGAATCACCTTAGTATCTAAAATGCCAACTACCGCAGATAACTGCCAAAAAATTATGAGAAGGACAGGAATTATCCAAGGGATAAATTTCTTTAATTTATTCATTAATAATGGCATCCTTTACATTTATTTTGGTATCGATCATATCGTTGTCGTATAAAACATCAGCAATGTCTTGTTGTTCATTAATAATCGTAGAATCTGAAAGACTAGCCATACCGTAGGTTCTACGAGAGACTTGCAATTCGGCGACATCTTCATCAAGACCTAACTCTTTTACAAAAGTTTTAATTAATGTCGAATGATTGTTATTGGCCCACTTCATAGCAATCTTTCCATCCTTATTAAGGAGATCAATTAAGTCACTGTGCTTTGAGGCCCATTTTTTTGTCGACAAAAAGAAATTGTAATCGCCAGAATATCCTTTAGCAGTCGTTAAAACTTTTGCATTATTTTGAATTTCCGCTGCCGCTGAATACGGATCCCAAGTGACCCAGGCATCAACTTTACCTGTTTGAAAAGCTGTGGCTGCAGCACTTTGTCCAAGATTGGTTTCAGTAATATCATTTAGTGTGAGATCAGCACTTTGAAGAGCTTTGATTAAGAAATATGTTGATGATGTCCCAAAACCATAAGCAACCGTTTTGCCCTTAAGATCAGCGATGCTAGAAATTTCAGAATCTTCAGGTACTAAAATCATTGATGATTCTGATTTAGAAGTGGTGGCTCCTACATAGACTACATTCGTACCCGAAGCTTGGCTAACTACGGGTGGTGTATTACCAGTGCGGCCGAACTGGATGTGATTGGAAGTAAGGGCTGTAAGAAGAGACGTTCCATCTTGGAATAGTGTCCACTTGATTTTGTAGCCTAATTTCTTGGCATCTTTGGCGAATTGCCCATTCATGCGAATAATATCGGCTTCATCTCCTCTTTGATAACCAAAGTTAACAACGGTAAGGTTTTTAGAATCCGTAGATGAACTACCTTGATTTGATTCACTTCGTAGAACCAAAAAACCTGCTACAGCAGTAGCTACCCAAGCCAAGGCTAACAAGGAATATATTATTTTCTTAAAAGTATTTTTCTTTTTCATGCTTCCCCTCTTTTAATAAACGATAAATAACCTTTTCCAATTGGTCGGCCGACTAAGTAATGTAGGCCTTTAGTGTTAAATAATGTCCAACTAATAAGTGCTGCCATTGCAACAATTAACACAGTTGAAATCGGCCAAGCAATCCAATTAATCCAAGAATCCAGAGGAATCCCATTACTAAACCAGGTGAAAAGTCTTAAGGGTATGGTTTGGGTTAGATAAATTCCGAAAGCAACTTTTTGAACTGCGGAAACGAAATAAGTGAATTTTGGTCTTGATCCTGATTTTACTAATGCGTCATACCTTGTAGATAAATAAAAAATGTTTCCAATGACAATCAAGGCATAAACCGGAAATAATGGTTGATGAACTTCATATGACTTAGAGGTGGATAATCCTAAAACAAAACGGTCGAAGAAAAAATAAGAGGTGATAACTACTATTCCAATAATTAAACTTACATGTAGTTTTTTGTGATGTTGGACAATCCAATTCTCAACTTCTTGATAATGAATCCCAGCCAAGGCTCCAGCAATAAAATAACCCTCATAAGTTCCGACGAACATACCGTAATGCGTTAGAAAATATGGCCAGCCAACATGAGACATTTCTGGATAAAAATACTTGTAAAAAACGGTAATTAAGATTTGAACCGCCATAGTGATAACAAAGAGCATCAAATGATGATTAACCGTTTTTTTCAGGAGCCATCGCAACAACGGGAAAAGTAAATAAAGTTGGATCATCACGTAAATGAAATATAGATAAAAACCGTCTCCAGTTAATAAATCGATACCATACCTCACCCACCAACTCCCAGTGAGTACTTCCCCCATATCATGCGTTATCCAATCATAAATAAACATCCATGAAAAATATGGAATCAGAATCCAAAAGAAACGTTTTTTCCAAAAGTCGACCGTTTTAAAAGGTTTATTGAATGAATTGAGAAATAACACCATCCCCGAAATAAACATAAACCCGAAACGCGTAAAATGCATCGGCATATGAAAAGCGGCCAAAATGTAATAAGACACACTATTTTCGATAAAACGAGCCTGAAAAATACTTGAGGTATGAACGGTTAAAACACCGATAATAAATAACAGACGCATTAAGTCGACGCCGTATAGGTATTGCTTTTTGTCTGCAGACATATATAAAAATGTATCAAATAAGGAATTAATGAACCTAAAGTGAAAATAAAAAAACCAATTTCCGTGTAGAAATTGGTTTGAGATATTACTTAAGTTTTGAAGTATTGATTCGATTAATTGCTCTAGCGAGTGCCACTTCAGCTCGTTTACGATCATCGGCGGTTTGAGCAGCTTGAGCACGTTTTTCAGCACGCAGACGAGCCGCTTCAGCACGATGCACATCAATATCACGAGAATCCTCAGCACTAGGAGCCACAATCGTAAGCAAATTATCTGAGAATTCAGCAAAACCGCCGTTCACAGCATAAACTTCAGTATCGTCACCAATATGGAAACGAGCCTGATCAATTTTCAATGCCGCTACAAGTGGCAAACGGTTAGCCATAATTCCGACTTCCCCGTCAGTTGTAGCTAATACCGCCATGTCGACACGTTGGCTATCGAATGCAGTACCGTCAGGGGTAACAATTGTAACCTGTAAGGTCTTTGTTGCTGTTTCAGCTTCAGCCATTAAGCTAGTGTCTTTGCCTTTTCAACAGCTTGTTCGATAGTTCCAACGTTACGGAAAGCTTCTTCTGGCAAATCATCATGCTTACCATCAAGAATCTCCTTAAAACCACGAACAGTGTCAACTACGGAAACATATTCACCTTTCATACCAGTGAATTGTTCGGCAACTGAGAATGGTTGAGACAAGAAGAATTGGATACGACGAGCGCGATTAACAACAATCTTTTCTTCGTCGGACAATTCGTCCATACCAAGAATTGAGATAATATCTTGCAATTCTTTATAGCGTTGAAGAATTTGTTGAACCTGTGTGGCAACTTCATAGTGTTCTTGACCAACGATTTCTGGAGTCAAAGCACTTGAAGTAGATGCCAGTGGATCAACGGCTGGATAGATACCTTGTTGAGCGTAAGAACGTTCAAGGTTAGTAGTAGCATCCAAATGAGCAAAAGTCGTTGCGGGAGCCGGATCAGTATAATCATCGGCCGGAACATAAACGGCTTGAATTGAAGTTACGGCACCCTTCTTAGTAGAAGTGATACGTTCTTGCAATTGTCCCATTTCAGTTGCCAGTGTTGGTTGATAACCAACGGCTGATGGAATACGTCCAAGCAAAGCAGAAACTTCAGAACCAGCTTGAGTGAAACGGAAGATATTATCGATGAACAAAAGAACATCTTTATTTTCGTTATCACGGAAGTTTTCGGCCATAGTAAGTCCAGTAAGGGCAACACGCATACGTGCTCCTGGAGACTCGTTCATTTGTCCATAAACCATGGCGGTGTTCTTAAGAACACCAGATTCCTTCATTTCCCCATACATGTCGTTTCCTTCACGGGTACGTTCACCAACACCAGTGAAAACAGAAATTCCGTCGTGTCCTTGAGCGATGTTGTGAATCAATTCTTGGATAAGAACTGTTTTACCAACACCTGCACCACCGAACAAACCGGTCTTTCCACCACGTAAGTATGGTTCAAGCAAATCGATAACTTTAATACCAGTTTCAAGAACTTCTTGCGTAGATGCCAATTCATCATACTTAGGCGCGTCACGGTGAATTGGGTTACGACGAACAGATGCTGGAATTTCACCACCGTTGTCGACAGGTTCACCCAAAACGTTGAACACGCGACCAAGAGTTTCTTCACCGACAGGAACCATAATTGGATTTCCAGTGTCAAAAGCACTCATGTTACGTGTTAATCCATCAGTTGAGTCCATAGCAATAGTACGGACAACACCATCACCCATTTCGATAGAAACTTCAAGCGTTAAAGTCTTTCCATCACCAAGATCAACTTTTAAAGCGTTGTTGATGTCAGGAAGAGTTTGTCCTTCTTCAAACTGAACGTCAACAACTGGTCCAATAATTTGAATAATCTTTCCAGTATGCTTTAGGTTTTCTTCTTGTTGGGCTTTGGTCAACTTAGGAGCTTTAGCTGATGCTGCAGTAGTTGACTTTTTAGCAGTTGCTTTTGAAGTCTTACTTGCGGCAGTCTTAGTTGTTGCTTTTTTTGTTTCAGCCATTTCTTTCTCCTTAATTTAATGCGGCCATTCCGCCGGTTATTTCTGTAATTTCAGTTGTAATCGCAGCTTGACGCGCACGGTTATAACGCAAGTTTAATGTATCAATCAACGATTTGGCATTATCAGTGGCTGCAGACATTGCTGAAGCTGAGGCCGAATGCTCAGCAGTCTTAGCATCCAGGATAGCCCCATAAATCAAACTTTGTGCAAACTGCGGAAGAATAACTTGTAACAGTTCAACTGGGTCAGATTCAATTTCATAGGACTTGTGATAGTTACCATCATTAGCCAATGCCAAGTCACCTGATTCATCTTTTTGGAAATTATCAGTTGTGATTGGCAAAATCTTAGTGGTTGCAAATTCGTTAGTAATACGGTTTTTATAGTGATTGTAAGTTAAATACATTTCATCAAACTTCTGCAATGCGTATTGTTCGGTAATTTCTTTAACGATATCAATCACTTCAGTAAACTTTGGAACATCGGTGATTTCACGATCTTCGAAAGCAACTTGATAACCGCGCTTGCGATAATAATCAGCTCCTTTACCACCGATGGCAAAGATAACAATGTGATCATTAGACAAACCTAATTGCTCAATTAAAGCATTTGTTTGTTTAATGATTTGGTTGTTATAACCACCAACTAACCCACGATCGGAGGTAATAACTAAGATTCCGACATTTACGATATCTCTTTTGGCAAGGAATGGAACTTTTGAAGCATTACTTCCTTCGAAGAGATCGTTAGAGTCGGCCAAGTGAGCGACAATCGATTCAACTTTATTGGCATATTCTAGATAACCAGAAGTATGACGTTGAATTTGGCTTAACTTACTTGTGCTGACCATTTGCATGGCACTGGTAATTTGACTAGTTTTTTTCGTTGATTCAATACGGCGTTTAATGTCCTGAAGACTTGCCATTATGAGTCTCCTTTAGGTGTGGCCTCTGTAGGAGCTACATAATCTGCAGGTTCTACTGACTTACTAAAGTGGGACTTAAATGTCTCGATAGCTTCATCCATCAAAGCTTCATCTGGCAAATTACCAGTAGAAGTAATGTATTCGAACAATTGCTTATACTTTTCATTTCCAGAAACGTAATCCATCAATTGGTCTTGGAAGCGTTGGATATCAGTAGTGTCAACATCATCAAGATAAGCATGAGTCAAGGTATAGAGAATCAAAACTTGTTGTTCAACAGGCATTGGCTTGTGCAATGGTTGATTCAAAACTTCAAGAGTACGACGTCCACGCGCGAGTTTTGCTTGAGTGGAAGCATCCAAATCGGAACCAAATTGAGAAAAGGCTTCAAGTTCTTTAAAGGCCGCTAAATCAAGACGTAAGGTTCCAGAAACTTTCTTCATAGCCTTAATCTGAGCATCTCCACCAACACGAGAAACAGAAGTTCCGGCATCAATAGCTGGACGGTTACCTGCATAGAATTGATCGGAATCCAAGAAGATTTGTCCATCAGTGATCGAAATTACGTTGGTTGGAATATATGCGGAAACGTCACCAGCTTGAGTTTCGACGATTGGCAAAGCAGTCATAGAACCACCACCTAAATCATCTGAAAGACGCGCAGCACGTTCGAGCAAACGACTGTGCAAATAGAAAACGTCACCTGGATAGGCTTCACGTCCCGGCGGACGACGGAGAATTAAGGACAGCTCACGATAAGCTGTAGCTTGTTTTGATAGATCATCAAAGACAATCAAAACATCTCGTCCTTTATACATAAAGTATTCACCAATAGCTGCTCCAACATAAGGCGCTAGATAAAGCATTGGGGCTGGTTCAGATGGACCAGCATTAACAACGATGGTGTAATCCATAGCACCAGCGGCTTTAAGAGTTTCTACTTGACTTCTAACAGTTGAATCTTTTTGTCCAATTGAGACGTAAACGACAACAATGTCTTGTCCTTTTTGGTTCAAAATTGCATCAATAGCAATAGAAGTTTTTCCAGTCTTACGGTCTCCGATGATAAGTTCACGTTGTCCACGTCCAATCGGAACCAAGGCATCAACAACCTTAATACCAGTTTGAAGTGGGACAGAAACGCTTTTACGTTCCATAACACCAGATGCTTTATGTTCAACTGGGCGAGTTTCAGTAGTTTTAATACTGCCGTTTCCATCGATTGGTTCACCAAGGGCATTAACCACGCGACCAATCATGTCTTCGCCAACTGGAACTTCCATAACTTGGCCAGTACGCTTAACAGTATCACCCTGCGTAATGTGTTCGTAATCACCAAGAACGACGATTCCGACTTCACTTTCTTCAAGGTTTTGAGCAAGACCAAAAGCTCCACTCTCAAATTCAAGAAGTTCACCACTCATTGCATTAGCTAAGCCAGAAGCACGAGCGACACCATCACCAACATAGGTAACGGTTCCAACTTCATCAATACGGAGCGAGGCATCATATTGTTCAAGTTGCTTTTTAATTAATGAGCTAATTTGATCAGATTTAATTGCCATTATTTGCTCCTTTCTCTTCTACAATTTCAGATTTCAAGTGCCTTCCAATTTGGGCTAACTTGTATTTAACTGAACCATCAATCGTTTTACCACCAGCGTTGATAACAACACCACCGATGATTGACGGATCAATTACGTTTTGAACTTCAATATGTTCTAAATTAAATCTAGTTTGTGCAACCTTACCAATTTTATTCAAATCGGTTTTAGTTAAAGGTTCTGCAGTCGTTACAGTAACGATGCTTTGATGATTACTACGATTAACGGTCTCATTAAATTCAACTACTATCGGTTCAAGCAAATCAAAGTGACGATTGTCAGCTAACGTATAGATAAAATTTTGGGTAATTTTTGAAGTCCCTTTAATTAGAGTTGCAATAAACTTTTCTTGTTCCTTACGACTAACTGAGGCATCATCCAAAGTTCCGGCTAATTTTTTATTAACCTCGAAAACCTTTTCAATCTCTAAAAGTTCAGACAAAACTTTAGGTGTTTGTTTTCCAGAAACTTCATATAACGCAGCAGCATAATTTTTAATCGTTCGACTGTTGTTTATTGCCATTACTTATTCTTTTGCTCCAACTCACTAATAAAGTCGTTAACCAACTTTTTATTAGTTTTCGCATCAAGCTTTTGACTAATAATTTGACTTGCGACTTGCAAACTCAAATCAGTAATCTGATCCTTAGCTGAATCCAATGCGTCGTCTTTTAATTGACTAGCATCTTCTTGAGCTTGTTTAAGAATGTTATCAGCTTGTTTATTAGCAGAAGCTATTGTCTGACTAGCTTCATCTGCGGCACGATTGCGAGCATCCTCAATCAAAGCATTAGCTTGAGCTTGGGAAGACTGCAAATTATTTTGTGCTTGTTGTTGCAATTGTTGTGCATCTTGTTTTGTCTTTAGCGCATCATCCAAATCAGAATTAATTTGTTGAGCACGTTGGTCCATCATCTTAGTAATAGGACCCCAGGCAAATTTCTTGAGCAACAAAAGTAAGACAATAAATGAAATCAGAACATACAACGCTGATCCGTAAGGAATGGGTGTTGCAAGAATTCCTACAAAATTATTCATTTATTTCTCCTTACTTTGAGTTGATAAGAACGAATGACATGGCAACAACGATAATTGGCATGGCTTCAACAAGAGCCATAGACAAGAACATGTTAGTACGTAGACGTCCTTCTAATTCTGGTTGGCGAGCAATTGATTCAATCAACTTACTCATAAGAATTCCGTTACCAACACCACCACCAATAGCGGCACCCATTAGGGCAACACCTGCACCGATCAAATTTTCCATTATAAATTCTCCTTAATCAACATTGATTTTTTCATTTATGTAGACACTAGTCATAGTTGCAAAGATATAAGCTTGAATCGATCCAATGAAAATCGAGAAAGCTTGCCATACCAATTCCAAGAAAATTCCAGCAATGATTCCAAGCGGAGTTCCGGGAAGGTTGTTTGGCATAACCATGTTTGCAATTAAGTTCAACAGGATTTCACCTGCGAAAATATTTCCGTAAAGTCGCAAACCGAGAGTTAGGAAACTGGTAATTTGTTCCAAAAGATTCAACGGAAGCATACCGGGAAATGGGGATAGATAAGTATTTTTGATGTATCCTTTTAACCCGAATTTCTCAACACCAGCAAAGTGAGCAATCATAAGACTGATTAGAGCCAAAGTGAGAGTCACCAGCGGTTCAGCGGTTATTGACTTAATTTGTATAGTTCCAGCACTATTGGAAAACTGGAAAGCCAGTCCAATTTGGTTGGAAACAAACACAAACAAGAATAAGACGAAAACATAGAAACGGAAATTTTGTCCGCCTTGAGCGATTTGATCTTTGACAACACCATTAGTGAAATCAATAATCCATTCCAAGAAGTTCTGTTTTTTTGTTGGTCTAACCTTTAAATTTCTTGATAGAAATATTCCAAGCGCCAGTACAATTACGAAAGTTACAGTTGTGCTTATGATGGTCGTCCAGTCAAACCAGAGACCAAAAAGCGAAAACATCTTAGGCGTTTGTTCCGACAAACATATCACCTCTTTCCTTTTTAGCAATAAATACCATATTGATTTTAACTCTTTTAATTGGAGTTTTTGGTGGATATATAACGAAAAGAGCTTGTTTATTAAACAAGCTCTTTGAATTGGTTCAACATATTTTCTTTCGAGAATTTGGTAGCGCTTTTATTGGCATTTTCTTGCATTTCAATTTTCTTATTTTGGTCATTAAGGTATCCAACTATTTTGTTAGCAATGGAATGGAACGATTCACTTTTAGAAAAAACTAATCCGTTATAGTTGTCTTCCACGATTTCATTAGTGCCATAGGTAGTTTCAATTGTCGCCACCGGAACACCAAAACTTAACGCTTGAACTAGTGACATATTGAATGATTCGCTGCTGGAAGTTGATAAATACAATTCAGAATTTTCAAAGACTCGGTCTAATTCAGCACCAGTTACATAATCAAGTAACAAGACATTATTCTTTAAATCTAGTTCTTCAATTTGATTTTGAAGTTGGGTACGGAGTTCGGGTCTGGCAAAATAACCATGAATTTCAAAAGTGACATCAGGAACCTTTTTTTTAATTTCCGCAATGATAGAAATTGACTGGTCTAGATTTTTACCGTCCGCGATTAGACCTGCGTAGATAATTCGGTTTCGAATTCTCTGAGTATTGTTAGTAGTGTTTTGAACAAACGTGTCTGGCGCAACCAACACGTTTTGATTGAAATCAGAAAGATAATCATGAATCATCATTTCAAGGTCATTTTTTTGTTCGGGTGTTTGAACTAAAATTCCGTCGAGGCGGCCAGCAAGTGTTGATAACGAAGGACGATAAATATCAAAAATTCGATAATCCGTTTTACCTGCTACTAATAAATCAACATCTGGAGTGTGCAAACCGTGATACATGGCATAACGTTTTTTTGCTGCCGGGACTTCGGCGATCAAACTATCAAGTCCTCGACGATCGGAAATAAGAACGACATTATCGTCCTCCTCGACTAAAACATTAAGAAAGGCAGCAAACATTTCTTCTTCGGAATTAAAACGAAAATCGCGTTCTCCTTCATATCGAAGAAGTTTAAATAGGGTTGGTCTTAACTCATCGCCCACTTTCATATAAGCAACTTCTAAAACTGGTACCTGTTCCAAATTTAAATATTGAGTAAATGACAATTGTCCATCCAAATCGAAATGATCGACTGAAGATTTAAACCCACGCCAATCATAATTTTCCCTGACGGTTAGGTTATTATATCGATCAAACCATTCAACATCCGAAACTAATCCAATTGTTGCCGGCAAAATATTGATTCTGGCAACATCATTTCCCTGACTTCTAATCATTGAATAATTCGGCGTGATGGTGTCGATATAGTAATCCTGATTTGGAATTTCCGAAAAATCGCGGACGTTTATTTCTTTTCTAGTTACGTCAGTTGTCCCTTGAAAATAGTCGTACATATTAATGACTTGTTCAGGCTGTAAACCGATTGATTGCAAATTTCGATTTAAAAACCGGTCGTATTTTTTGGTGACAAATTTAGATCCTTCGAATAATTGAGTCCTTTTTGCTGCAGCATGCTCAGTCCCAGAATTACGAGAATAAATATCTTCATTAATTGAATAAATCATTTTAGCCCTCCTGATGATTGAATGCTGCTAACTTTGTT
>JAISIV010000075.1 GCA_031261865.1 Lactobacillaceae bacterium
GCTACTGACGCTGCTGCTACTGACGCTGGATCTAAGTCATCTTCAGCATCTACCTCAGCTTCAAACTCAACAACAACTAAAACTCCTTCACTTTCATTAAGTGCAGATGAAGCAAAAGCTGTTGCAGTTTCACTTGGTTTCCCATCGTCTGCAGATTACTTCCAAACCACTGGTAATCTTTCTGGTGCACCAGTAGTTAAAGCTAATATTGCTGGTGCAACTGTTACAGTTGCGCGTTATGAAAATGGTAAGTGGGTTCGCTATCAAGCAGGAAGCTACGATTTCGCTGCGCTTCTCGGATTTAAAACCGAGGGAACTACAGTTGCGAAATTAACTGCCGAACAATTAAGTCAACTTCTTGGGTTTGATGTTTCTGACACTACAATCACCATCGATAATGAATCTGACCCCAAAGCCTGGATTTATACTATTAAAAACAAAGACGGTGTTGTTTTAAGAACTTGGTCTGTTTCCAATGAGATGCTAGGTGGCCTTGCAGGTCCAGCTCCACACGAATTCCCTGTTGATGGATACGTGGTAGTTCTTGGTAATGTAGACAATCAATTTAAGGTATTAGCTTATACGCCGAATTACGCTAAGGATTGGCAAGACACTTCTATCTGGACATTAACAACAGATGCGGCTCCTGTTCTTGCTGATACTTCAAAGTTGACTGCTACTCAATTGGCTGAAGTATCTGGACAAATTTCAGGAGTTGATGCCGCAAACGGCAATTACGCCGCAGCAAACACTACCGCTTCAGCAGCTACTCTTCCAAATACTGGATCTGCTGAAGAAGGTTACTTAACTATTGCTGGTCTTTCAGTTGTTGCATCTCTAACTCTTCTAGGTGTAGCTCGTAAGAACAAGCAACTTGGTTTGTAATTTGATTATTAACTAAAAACGTTGATATAAAAGACATCTCTAGATGAGTGACAACTTATCCTGAGGTGTCTTTTTATTAGAAAGGAGCTAACTTGTGACTTCTAAAAGAAAACAGGACCCGGAATTTGAAAGAGGATTTGTTAAGGAATTTAAAAAAGATAATCCAGACAAGAAGAAAAACCATATACCGCAATTTTTCAAGCCAATCGAATATGTTCAAGAGTACTTACAAACAACATTTGGAAGTAAAGAAGACGGATTTGAATTAGATGTAGTTCTAGCCGTGAAAATTAATGATAATTGGGTCCGCAGTTTCGATGGTCCTCTTAATTTAATGGCAAATCTTGGTTTTTATCAAGATAAAGCATATGTTTACTTACCAAATGTTTCAACTGAATTCATTTCTAAAATTAGCTCAGGTTTAACTACGAATTCAGAATCTAAATACGACTTAATCGTAGGAAATGTGGACGATGCTTTTGGAATTCTAGGGTATATAGACTCATCAATAAAAGATAAGAGCAAAGCAAAGTTCTGGTCGCTAACGAATGTGTCAGGTCCTTTTATTCAAGATAGAACCAAATTATCAGTCCAACAACTGGCAGATGCTCGTTATGGCTCAGACAAAAATGGGTTTTTAACTAAAGCCGGAATCAGAGTTAAACCTACTCAGGCTATTATTGCTTCAGGTAAGATGAAAAAATGACAAGTGTTTCGATAATAATTCCATATCACAGTGAAAACGAGTATGTAATCGGACGAGTATTATCTTCAATTAATAACCAAATTGGAATTGATTTTTCGAATGTTGAAGTTCAATTAATTAACGACGGTGGAAAAGAAACAGACCCCGTGCAAAAATTCAGCCTTTTTAACAACTTAGATATTCATTACCATTCAACAAACGGTGTTGGACCAGGAATGGCAAGGCAATACGGAATTGAACAATCAAAAAGTGATTATTTGATGTTCATGGATGCTGATGATGAATTTCATAACGTTGGTTCACTACTTGCGTTTTTTAATGTCGTCAAGGGTTCAGGAGACCATCAAATAATTATTTCTAAATTCCTTGAACAAATTAAGAACAAGGAAGGTGAAGATAGATTTCTAACACACACCAACCATGATTGGAATTCAGTTTATGCAAAGTGGTTTAACCGTAAATATATTGAAGACATAGGATTGAAATTCCATCCTGAACTAAGAATTTTTGAAGATACTTATTTTGTCAATCTAGCAGCCTCTGTTTCTGAAGATATTTATTATTCGGATGCAATAACTTATGCTTGGCTTTATAACGATAAATCTCTTGTCAGATCAGGAACAAAAAGTTATAAAAGGCAAATTGATTTGTGGGCCAAGCAAACTAGGTATTCGTTGGAATTTTTGAAGAGACACAAACCGCAAAAAGTTAAGCCACGATTGATTTCGTATTTAACTGAAACATATTTCTGGGCAAAATATCGCACGCCGCTTAATTGGGATGATTACTTAAAAGAACACCGAAAACTATTAAATGAGTTTAAGGATGTTGAAATATCCGACAATGAATTGGAAGATAAACTGAAATCGAAAATTGAGGATAAAAACTCCGTATGGTTCCAAAAGAACACTGATGATTTTAAGAAGTATCTTCAAAATAGAGGTGATTTGAGATAAAAGCGAAGCTTTAAATTTAGTGTTCATTTAATCTAATTTTTATAATCAATTAATATTCAAAAGAGATATTATATGTGTTCCAAAGCAAGGACAGAGGAACTCTTCATAAAACTCTCTAACTCTCTCAAACCAACTGACCCATCAGTTGGTTTTTATATTGTCGGATTAATTTCGCAAAAATGGGTAATTCGTTGGACATTTTTGCGGAACTATCACTGACTTTGTAAAAAAACAATCTTTTGATTTGTTAGAATAGACTTTGTAAATAAGGAGAAAAATATGTCATTAATTGCTAGCGTTTATGCACGCGAAATTCTTGATTCACGTGGAAACCCAACGGTTGAAGCGGAAGTTTATACAGAAGACGGCGCTTTCGGTCGCGGAATGGTTCCATCAGGAGCTTCTACCGGTGAACACGAAGCCGTTGAATTGCGTGATGGAGACAAGTCACGTTTTGGTGGTAAGGGAACTTTGAAGGCTGTTGAAAATGTTAACGGTCCTATCGCGGATGCTCTTATCGGTGAATTTGACGTTTCTGATCAACGTGGAATCGACCTTGCTATGATCGATTTGGATGGAACTCCAACTAAGTCAAAGCTTGGTGCAAATGCTATTTTGGCAGTTTCTATCGCCGTTGCTCGTGCAGCTGCTGAAGAAGCTGGACTTCCTTTGTATCAATATCTTGGTGGACCAAACTCTTACGTTTTGCCTACTCCAATGATGAATGTTATCAACGGTGGAGCACACTCAGATAACAAAGTTGATTTCCAAGAATTCATGATTATGCCAGTTGGTGCTACTTCAGTTCGTGAAGCAATCCGCTGGGGTTCTGAAACTTTCCAACAACTTAAGGCTATCTTGAAGGCTGCTGGTAAGAATACTGCCGTTGGTGATGAAGGTGGATTTGCTCCTGACTTCGCAAACAACGAAGAACCACTTCAATACCTAATCCAAGCTATCGAAGCTGCTGGTTACAAGCCAGGACAAGACATTGCTATTGCTGTCGATGTTGCTTCATCAGAACTTTATGATGCAGACAAGAAGAAGTATGTTCTTCGTTGGTCTACTCAAGAAGAATTTACTGCTACTGAATTCGAAGCATATCTTGAAGGTCTTGTTGCTAAGTACCCAATCATTTCTATCGAAGATCCTATCGATGAAAACGAATGGGATGACTGGGCACACTTGACTGCTGAACTTGGAAAGAAAGTTCAACTTGTCGGGGATGACTTCTTTGTTACTAATACTGAATATCTTGAAAAAGGTATCCGTATGGGAGCAGCTAACTCTATCCTTATCAAAGTTAACCAAATCGGTACTTTGACTGAAACTTTCGAAGCTATCGAAATGGCTAAGGAAGCTGGATATACTGCAATTGTTTCTCACCGTTCAGGTGAAACTGAAGACACTACTATCGCTGATCTTGTTGTTGCTACAAATGCAGGACAAATCAAGACTGGTTCAATGTCTCGTACTGATCGTATTGCTAAGTACAACCAATTGATGCGTATCGAAGACGAATTGTCTGAAGACAACATCAAGGGATTGTCACAATACAAGGGAATTAACTCATTCTATAACTTGAGCCCTGAAGCCCGTGCAGAAGTTCAATCTAAGACTGGTAAGTAAGATTCCAAATCTTTGATTTGGTTAATCGAACTTATGTAAAGCAAAGTAATTTCCAGATCTATTTAAATGCTGAATCTGAAAAGGTTCAGCATTTTTTATTTTTGGAATTTTTTATGCATGAGCCTCGGAACATTTAAATGATATATGCGCTTTGCAATTTTAAAATACGAACTTTAAGCAATTATAAATTCATTATTTTCGTTATAACCGATTAATATGTGGTAAAAAACCACAATTCGTGTTTTTATTTGGTTAAATAAACGGTTTAAATACCGTAAAGTTCGGTATTTCTTTTGCTAAAGTTATTCGTATGAACAGTCATAGAGTCACAATTTATCTTGATGATGCAGGTGTTTTGTCCAAGAATCATCCTATCCCATACTTTGTTTACGGAGGGTTCGCCTTTCTTGATGAAGAACGCGATGATGCAAGACGACAGTACCGGAAAGTGGTTGATATTTTGCGTGAAAAATCTGGAAGAACGGATGAGTTGAAAGCAGCCAATACTACCAATAACAGCAAAAGGAAACTTCTTAATTCCGTTAAAAAGCACCATTCTATTTCTGTAAAAGTTGATACCCCTGTTCTTTATGACTCGATTCTTGCGAATAAGAAATCAATCCACAGATATAAGGACTATGTGATTAAAATATTGGTTAAAAAAATAATGTTAAAGTTTTTCGCGGAACAACTGATTTCGAGAGATGATGAAATTTTCATCGATTTGTTCATTGATCAACAACCTACATCTACAAATGGTTACTACGGCCTCAGAGATTCTATTTTTGAGGAGTTTAAAAACGGAATCATTAACTGGGATTATGGTTTTTCTCGCCCGCCATTGGTGAATGGGGAACTGAAAGTTAGTGTAACTTTCTTCGACTCAGAATATAATTATCTTGGACAGGCTGCCGATATTCTGGCAAACTACGTATGGGGTGGCTTCGTAACTGGGGACCAAGATAGATATAGCCGTTTACCAAATCACCTTCATGTAAATCTTCCAAAATGATCACATATTGTTCACAATTTTTGTGCTACTATATTTGTGCGGGTACGTAAGTATACCGACTACATCTAATGCCTGGATAGCAATATTAAGCGTAATCTAAGTACGTCCCGGTTAGATGGGAAGCGACCTTCGGGTCGCTTTTTTTGTCCACAGGAAAACGAACATTCTAAACAAAAGGTTAAGAAAAAGTCCGTTTTGTCCACAACTGTGTAAAAGGTTGTGGAAAAGGCGAAAATATTTTCGCTTCTCCTAGATATAATATGAACATGGAATATCTATTAATTGCGTTAGTTTTTATCAATATTGTTTTGGTGTTAGCCCTTTTATTCAAAAAAAATCCAGAACCAAAGGTTAACATCGATTACTTGGCCACTATGTTTGACGACAAATTAGGTTATGCCAATCAGGAATTAAAACATTCTTTCGACCAACAAAATAATCAAAATCAGCAAACAATAATTAATCTAATCAATCAAGGACGTGAAGTTCAGATAAAAAGTCTGAATGATCTATCAACTAATCTTTTAGACCGACTCACTAATTCATCAAAAGATCAAAATGTTGCTCTTGAACAAACCCGAGATAAAATTCAAAATCAACTTCAACGGTCTATTGATGGAATGTCAGAAAAGAATCAAAAAAGTTTAGATGATATGCGTCAAACAGTTGATGAAAAGTTACAAAAAACTTTGAACGATCGTTTAACCCAATCCTTTGAAACTGTTAATAAACAGCTTTCTGAAGTTAACCAAGGTTTGGGCCAAATGAAGGATGTTGCCGCAAGCGTTGGTGATTTGAACAAGGTATTGTCTGGTACCAAGACCCGTGGAATTATGGGCGAGGTGATGCTCGACCAAATCATTTCCGATATCTTACCGGTTGATTTGTATGTCACGCAAGAAAAAATCATTAAAGGTTCAGACGTTATTGCTGACTTTGCAGTTAAACTTCCTGGTGATAAGGATGGGGAATTTGTTTATCTGCCGATCGATTCTAAATTCCCGCTTGATGATTACCGTCGCTTGGAAGATGCCTATGAGATAGGTGACAAAACTGCAATTGATATCGCTCGAAAAGATTTGTTAAAAAGAGTGGACAGTTTTGCAAAAGATATCGCCAAAAAATATGTTTTGCCACCTGAAACCACCAATTTTGGAATCATGTTTGTTCCTACTGAAGGTCTGTTCGCAGAATTGGCTAGAGAACGCGGATTTATGGATGACGAACGTCGTAATAATGGAATACTCATTGCAGGACCTTCAACAATTTCGGCATTGCTGAATTCCTTACAAGTAGGGTTTAGAACTCTTCAAATTCAAAAAGGTGCCGCAGATATTGAAAAGACACTTGGGGCTGTTAAAAAGGAATTTGGTAATTTCGCTGGCGTACTACAAAAAGCTCAAAAAAATATCGCTGCCGCAGGTAAAGATCTTGATTCCCTTGTGGGTACGAGAACAAACCAAATTAACCGAGCACTACGCGGCATTGAAACATATGACGGTGTCGACAGTTCCAGTCGTATCGGAACAGATGATTTGCCCCAAATTGAGGAATGAAATGGAATTAGTTGAAGCTAGTATTGCAGATATAACCGGAATACTTAATTTACAACG
>JAISIV010000146.1 GCA_031261865.1 Lactobacillaceae bacterium
CCTCGATTGTTAGTACCGAAGAACATATCGAATGTTTCACCTTTGTAGTATGTCAGTTCCCGTCCACGAACATGGAAATAGCCGATTGAAGTTCCCTTATAATCTTTCAAGTCACTCCATAAATATCGTTTAGCAACTGAGATAAGAATTAAATCAGGTTTCAACAAGTCAACCAATGTCCAAAATCTATTTTCTCCTTTGCCAGTTTCTCGAAGTGACTTCTGCTCTTTCGGAGATAACTTTCCCCATGTTGGGTGTGTCGCAAATGTTGAACATAAATCAATATGAATCGCTGTATTGCTTTGTTGATTGGTTTTATAGCTCGTATCAAATTGTTTTAATACTCTCTCATTCATATTAAACCAATGCCAATATGGGTTGTTTTCAAAATAGTTATTATAGCTCTCAATAACATCTGATACAGAGTCACTTGTAGTGAATCGTTGTGACAAGAATTCCGCATCACTAGGGTTAATACCAACAGTGATGACTCTTTTTTCTGATTTCAGATATGCGTCCAGATTGCCAAACCATACAATTGGGAGGTTTCCAACCACATATTTCAATGACTTTTTCGAATCCTCAAAGTTTTCAATGATTGACTTGACAAGTTCGACTAACTGTCCATATTCCATAGCTCTCATAATGTATTTACTTTCTTTACAGTATTAACTTACATTGAACTCAACAAATGATTTACACCTATTATTTTAATGCAATTTTTAAGCATCATGATATATTATGCACATCTCGAGTGCCCCTTATTGAATAGTTGAATAAATAAAACGCCCGATTGGGGCGTTTTGGTCCAGTGATATCACGGCAATCAGAAAAACTTATCGAATGCCTAGCAAGAAGGTTGGTGTATATCACCATAATACAATCGGTAGTGTGATTACCCGTGGTTTTTAACTTTAAAAAAAACCAAGCCTCATTAATACCTTCTCCAAATTGTTATATTTCTACGAACAATTACATAATAATTCCACTTAATCCATTAGTTTATCAAGTTGTAAAGTATTCCAAAACTCTTCATAGATATCAAGAATCCTAGTAACAATTGCGTAAAAAAAGTTTTTATTTCCTTCAGCATTATCCATATAGACTTTCCTAGTTGCTTTGTCGAGCTTACTCCAATAACTCCATTGCTTATCTGTTATAAAAGCTTGCTCTCTAGCCACTGGACTATCAAGACGTTCGCCCGGTGAGAGTAAGTTGTTTTCAGAGCGATTATCTGTCAGGCTAATTGCTCGAAAATTACCATTTGTTCCAATCCAATCGTTAATGAATGGTTGCTTTACTTTATGATGACGTTCATAATTGTTCTTCCAAGATTTTGGATAGATATGATCAATATCCCATGGTCGATTAGTATCTTCAAGACCATCTAAACTGTTATAATCTTTGAATTTATCATTTAGATATCGACGCTGTGAAAAGTATAATAACCTCCTCTCACTACGCAATATCGTAAAGAAATACTCAAAATAGATGTTTGCTTGTTCAAGGCTAAGAGATGAATTCTCAGAAAAAGACTGATATTGTAGGTATATTTTAGACTTATCATCGTTTAGCGGGTGCCATTTATTTGGTAGGTTGCTATAAAATGCATCCCACATTTTTTCAGTCGAAAGATACAACTCCCTAAGATACTTAGGTGAAACCAACCACCGAAGTGAATTAACATCATTTGTAATATATTTCTTAATTGATTCTTCCCAGAACATCGAATTCAAATTTTCTTTGTTTTCAAATAACACACTCGCCTTTTTTAATTTGAACCATGAGAACACAAACATTTTTCCTAGAACATGTGCACTATTTCTTGGCCTTCCGTTATTCCTTATCCAAGATAAAAGAAACAAGAATAAATCAGGTGACTTCTTAATTAAATCTTTGACTAACACTGGCGGTACATCAATCACATCCTCGTTAAGTAAAGCATCTTTTGCTACCTGAATAATATCCTTGATAATCCCTTGACTCACTAATTCGTTTAGCTTAGAAACAAACAAATCATTTTTTATTTTGATTTGGAAATCCCGAATAGACATATTTCGTTGCCAATTATGTCCATTCAATTATGATTCTGCTAACCTCGCAACTAGTGACATAACTTGTGGTGCAGTTAAAAATCCTAGTCCGGCCTCTTCAACCAGAGATTGACTATCTGGAAAGATTGATTTGTATAAAGAATAAATTAAGTCGTCATTTGAAAGCCTAGTCCCAGCAGTGTTCATTCTTACAAATAGAATTGGGCTTTCACTTTCTTTATCAGTTTCTCCCTGATCATCGTTGAGGACGTCATTCGATAAATCATCATGATTTACTAGTAGTTTTCCTTCTCCGAAAATTCTTGTACCGATTATCGAGAGGATTAACTTCAACTTTTCATAATATAGCGTTGAAAGTTGTTCAATATATTCTTCTCTGTTAGTAAATGAACCATGCTTAGTTTTTATAAATGGGGGTATCACCTGTTTCAGATAAGCAATTATGGAATCCGCATCATAATTATATTTCTCATCTAGCAATACTGATAACGGTACAGGCATCGTCGTATCATAAGGATAAATCTTTGTATTTGAAAATTCATAGTACCTATCTTCGTACTGTAACTGTGCATCACGTTTGAAGTTTTTCAGTGCTTCTTGCATATCCTTGACACTCAACCTATCGCCGTTATTTTTAGCCTTATACCCCCACGGATGAGAACGTGTAGTGACACGAATTAGGTACTTATTGTTTCCAAACTCTTTTGGTGCTAAATCAAGCCAAACAGTTTGAAAGTGATCAGGATCTTCTAATCTCCAAAAATCAAATCTATCGCTTTCATATTGATTAAAAAAACCTAGAGCGATTGCTGTTGCACGTTGTTGACCATCCATGAGGTTATAATGACCATCTCCAGTAATTGAAAACAAAAACGACCCAATTGGAAATCCCCTTAATATTGAGTCCCATATATTTTCAATTTGTGAAGACTTCCATACAAACCCTCGCTGAATTTTAGGTAATTGTACAAGAGTATCTTCAGGTGCTTGTTGTTGCCATTCAGCAATCTCAGAAATACTTAACTTATCTTTTAGCTTGTTAGTTAACATGAGGCCTCCATTTGATTTCTTATCTAGGATACTACTCAATACACGACATTCTTTGCCATGTTTTAAGGGAACCTTCTCATAATTTTCATTTTACTATTCCCAAGATATGTTTTCACGCGATAAGGCAT
>JAISIV010000113.1 GCA_031261865.1 Lactobacillaceae bacterium
CGCAAAAACGATGCGATTATTAATAACCGCACCGTTTTTAAAAGTATAAGATTGCAAAAAATTATAATCAGTCATTATGCTGCCATTCTAAACGCAATCAAGACAAAGTTCAATAAGAAAAATAGTGTCACTACAACTAACACTGGATTCAAATCCTTTACTTTCCCTTTTATTAGTTTTACTAGGATGTAGAAGATGAAACCTGCAGCGATTCCGTAAGAAATCGAATAACTAAGAGCCATAAAAATACTGGTGAAGAAAGCTGGGATTGCCACTTGTAAATCGTCCCAAGCAATTTTCTTTAATTCACTCATCATCATAATTCCAACAAGAATCAAGAGCGGTGCGGTGGCAGCATTTGGAATTACAGAAACCAATGGAGAAACAAAAATCATGGCAATAAATCCGATTGAAGTAACGATATTGCTTAATCCAGTTCTTCCACCAGCCCCGACACCAGTCGCCGACTCAATAAAAGTGGTCGTATTAGATGTTCCTAGAAGACCTGCCGCAGTTGTTGTAACAGTGTCTGCCAAGAGTGCCTTATCCATACGAGTTGAGAAGCCGGCTCTATTTTCAGCAAATTCTTTTTGGTCCTCTTTAGTAAAGATACCGGTTTGTTCACCGATTCCAATTAAAGTTCCAATAGCATCAAATAGGCCAGTCAATCCCATTGCAAAAACTGTGGCGATTACTAAAGCGATATCTTGCCAATTGTCGAACAATGACCAAACACCTTTTGGGCCAACCCCTGCGAAAACAACTTCCTTAAAATCAGAGAATGTTTGGACAAATGAAGTTCCCCAGTTAATATCAGTATTAGTGACGCCCATCGGAATCCCAATAAGTGTTGTAATAACCATTGCCAACAAGAAATTACCTGGTACTTTTTTCAAAACAAGAACGATTAAAATTATCAAACCAATTAGGGCCAACAAAACTGATGAATTATTAAAGTTAGCAAGAGTTGGTGTGACACCGCCGTTTGCAGTAATAGAATCGGTTCCCCAACCAGAAATTGCGTTTGCTTTTTCGACAAGGAAATTAATGAAACCGGCATTTTTTAAACCAATATAAGTAACGAAAATTCCAATACCACCGGCAATTGCTGCTTTTAGTTCATTTGGAATCGCTTTAACGATAGCCCTACGGCCATGGGTTAAAGTAATAATCAAATCTGCAACACCGACTAGGAAGACAATTCCTAAAGCTTGGCGCCAATCAAAATGAAAGCCAAACACGATCGTGTAAGTAAAATATGCTTGCATTCCGATTCCAGGTCCTAATGCAAAAGGCACATTGGCGAACAACCCCATAAATAAAGTACCTAAAGCTGACACTAAGACAGCCGCTAAAAAGACTCCACCAACAGGCATTCCAGTTTGTCCTAAAATTTGTGGGTTTAAAAAGAAAATGTAAGCCATCGACAAAAAAGTTGTCAGACCGGCAAAAATTTCAGTTTTAACCGTTGTGTGATTTTTTTCTAATTGAAACATCTAATTCTCCTCATTTTTGATATAAAAAAATCGATCCGAGAATGGGGTGCTCGAATCGACAAAAGATCTTATGATTCGATAGTCCAACATTTTGGCGTCGGGTAGAAACTTGCTCACCATTCACGAGCGATTATATCGTGTTATTCATTATACATATAAAGTTGTTATTGTGGGGCAACATCTGAAATTTCATCATGAACTCTTTGGATTTCGGAATCCGACATGATTTGATAACTCACTCCGTCAATCATTTCTCCAGTTCCCACCATTTGATCTTGAGTCATATTTGACAATGAACCTATTCTCAACAAGAGTGATACTACGTCTGAAGTACTCAAATTAGTAATGATGTTTTCAGAAACGGTATCAAAAAATTTGGAATTCAAGATTGTAGAGGGATTCGAAATAGCAGCCTTGGCAATTCCATTGATAACCAATTGTTGACGAACTTGGCGCCCGTAGTCTCCCCTGGGATCTTCGTGCCGCATACGAACGAACGACAACATTTGATCACCTTGAACATGGTAAGCTTGCCCTTCTTGAAAATCATAACCTTCAAACGAGAAGGTTAAAGGTGAAACGACGTCGACTCCATTTAGTGCATTGACAATTTTTTCAAGCCCACCCATGTTAATAAGTATGTAGCCATTTAATTCGATGTCTAACAGATTTTGGACTTGAGTAACGGCACCTTGTGCTCCTTCGAAGGTATAGGCGGCATTTAATTTTTGCAAACTTCCATCAATAGTAATCGGTGTGTCTCTTTGCAAAGAAATCAGAGAAGCTTTGGAATTCCCCGAACTTAAAACCATCATCGAATCCGTTCTACCCCGATAATCCCTATTCAGGGCTCCAGTATCAGTACCCATTAGCAGTACTGAAAATCCTTTTCCAGACAAAATCTGTTGAGAAATTGAATTCCCTGCAAATTGAACTGGACCACCTTGAGATTTGGAAAGCGTTCGTTGAATTCTGTAAATTCCAAAGCCAGAAATGATCACAATAATCAATAAAAGAAATAAGAATAATTTGCGGATTGGATGTTTCATAAATCTCCTTATAGCAAAGTGGTATTCCCTGCAGGATTTTGATTTTTAAGGTAAGAAGTTTGGTTGTAAGCTTCGAGAGAAAATTGTCCATCTTTAGCATCAAGAACAGATAACGATGTGTTTTTGAGGCCAGACAATTTTTGCGTACCTAAAATTTTCTTCAGACCTAAATGCATAATCCCGCCATGAGAAAACAAGATAACGGTGCCGTCGAAGCGATT
>JAISIV010000039.1 GCA_031261865.1 Lactobacillaceae bacterium
TTTATTTTTTTATCTAATAATCTCTAGGCGTAAAACCGTTCATTTACAGTGCTTTTCGCCACTAATTTGAACGGTTTTACGCCTTTCTTTTTTGTAACTTGCAAGTTCTCCGCCTAGGATTAAATTAATACTTGTTATTTAGTCTAATTTGTCCATATATCCAGCAAAACCATCGCAAATGAACTAAAAACTACTCCTCGTCACCGCGTTGGTAGGTTTCGATGATTTTTGCCGAAAGCATCCCAAACATCGTGATGCCGAACAACATCAAGAAACAGCAAACGAATTTGCCATAAGAGGTGTGTGGCGTGATGTCGCCGTAGCCGACGGTCGTGATGGTGGTCATCGTTAACCAAAACGAGTCAAAGACGGGCAGAGATTCTAGCTTCGCTAGCAGCATCGTAACAATAAGAATCACGGTCAAATTAGCCACGATTAGCCGCTCTAAAGTCGTTTCTCTAATCACATGCAAGAGCGGTTTTGCCAAATGTAAATGGCGGTGGTAAAATGTAGGAAAACGGCGGAATAAAAATGCTGTTTTTCCTACATTTTTTAGTTCCACATTTTTTGATAAAATTATCCTATAACCTAAAATCAACAGGAGGATAATTTTTCATGAGAAAAGATATCAAACAGGAGGTTGAATATTACGTCATGAACGAAATCAAACCCAATTACACCGCAATTGCAGAAAAATTCAATTGTGATCCTCGAACAGTTAAAAAACATTATCTTAAAAAACAAGAAACAGATAAAACCAACCAAAAAGCACCTACGAAACCCGCTCGTCCGAGTAAACTCGACGATTATCGCGACATCATCAAAGAAAAATATGAGGCTGAATGCACCGCAATGGCTATCTTCAAGTTCATTGAGAAAAAAGGCTTCACGGGCAAATACACCATTGTCAAGGACTATTGTCGCACTTTGAAACAAAACGTCTCCAAAGAAGCGACAATTCGCGTTAAAAAGCAACCGGGCAAAACTGCACAAGTTGATTGGAAAGAAGATATCACCTTCCATGACAGCCAAGGGAACGCATATAAATTTAACATCTTCCTCTACATTCTTCCGTATTCTCAAATGAAATATATCACCTTTACTTGGGATCGCAAACAAGACACTCTTTTCAAATGTTTAACGGAAGCTTTTCAATACACCAAAGGTGTTCCCGAACAAATCTGGTTCGATAATATGAAGACGGTAGTAAATCAAGCCAGGACTCAATATCGTAAAGTGATTTTTAACCAGAAATTTTATGAATTCTCCAAAGATGCAAGGTTTGAACCAATAGCTTGTCGAAGTCGTCGCCCGCAAACAAAAGGTAGCGTTGAATCTGTCGCCAAATTTGTTGAGCGTATGAAACCTTATGACCGTGAGCTTCCCGACATAACCGCCATTATCAATCAAGTATCTATTCTTTGCGAAGAAATAAATAGCGAAGTATCACAAGCTACTAATCAGATTACAATTGATAAATTTAGCAACGAAGAAAAGGAGCCTCTACGCCCGTTCAATCCAGAAATCCTGACTCCCTACTTTGAAAAAGATATTACCCGTATCGTTTCAAAAGAATCGTTGATTACTTTTAGAAGGTGCAAATACTCCGTCCCAGTGAGTTACATTGATGAATATGTCGACCTCAAACCAAGCGACAACTCCAAGCAACTCAATATCTATTATAACGGAGATTTAATTCGTTCGCACGTAATTTCTGAAGAAATCTTTAATTATCATCCAGATGATGAACGAGAAATTCTGAAAAGTGAACTTATGAAACATCGCACCGACCAAGAAATAACAAACTTCATCGAAAACTCTCTCCACCAATACGACAATCTATGAAAGAAAGGTTAATAAAAAATGACGACTAATTATCAGAAACTAAAAACTAACCTTGAACAATTGAAGTTAACTAATATAAGTGAAAATCTCGATCGATATCTAGAAAATACAAGCTCAATATTAGAAACGCTTATGGTAATGACAACCAATGAAATAGACTATCAAAAACAAACTAAAATCAAATATTTAACAAAACGAGCAAGATTCCCACAGCCAAAAGGTCTGGATGAATTTGATTTTTCCTTCCAGCCAAGTATAGACGAATTAACCTTTCGTAATTTATCAACTATGAATTTTCTTGAAACCGCCCACAATATCTGCTTAATTGGAAATAGTGGTGTTGGCAAAACGCACCTAGCGATAGCTTTAGGAACAGCTGCTTGCGAGCAACATATCCAAACTAAATTTATTGTTTTCCACGATCTAATAACAACGCTAGATAAGGCTTATCATAAAGGAAGTTTACCACTTGTGATGAAACGTTTTATCAACATCAAACTTTTAATAATTGATGAAATAGGCTATGTTCCAATTACAGAAACACAAGCGGATTGGTTCTATCAGCTGATGAGCGCTCGTTATGAAACTCACTCAACAATTATTACTACCAACCTACCGTTTTCTAGTTGGGGGAAAATATTCAACAACGAAATCGCCGCCGGTGCCATAGTTGATCGATTAATTCATCATTCTAAAATATTTAAAATAACCGGTCAGTCCTACCGACTTAAAGATTATCACAAAGAAAAAGAAGCTACCACAGCTTCTAATTAATGCCATTTTACGGCGTTTTCACCGCCGAAAAACGACATTTTTAAACCGCCATAATCTGACATTTTAAGACCGCCCTTTACAACATATGAAATTTTCGGATAATCGTAGTCGGTACACACATTCATATCAGGAAATTTTCACTCAATTA